>JBJTIV010000344.1:0-14506 GCA_046095145.1 Planctomycetaceae bacterium | reverse complement strand
CAAGGACGGGATGAAGAACCTCATCGAGGTGCCCGTCGAGTCGGGCACGATCCCGCATCGCGTGGAGGGCCGCTACGAGACGGCGAAGGTGATCCTGCTGCCGGCGAGCCCCGGCACCGGCATCATCGCCGGCGCCGCCGTCCGCGCCGTGTGCGAGTCGGCGGGCATCCACGACGTGCTCACCAAGGCCCACGGCTCGACGAACCCGGTGAATCTCGTGAAGGCGGCGCTCGAGGCCCTGAAGCAGTTGCGGACCAAGGCCGAGGTCGAGCGGCTCCGCGGCGTGTCGCTGTCCTGACCCCACCCCCGCGAAGCAGTCCCGAAGCGAAACCCGATATGAAACTCAACGACGTCAACTCCGGCATCCACGGCAACACGAAGCGGCTCCGCGTGGGCCGCGGGCCGGGCTCGGGCCGGGGCCGCTACGCCGGCCGTGGCAACAAGGGACAGGGCCAGCTGGCCGGCTGGGCGGCCGCCGGCATCTTCGAGGGGGGCGGCACGCCCCTCATCCGGCGCATCCCCAAGCGCGGCTTCCACAACGCCCACGGCCGGATCGTGAAGGCCGTCAACGTGGCCGCGCTCGAGGAGGCCTTCGCCTCCGGCGGCGAGGTGACCCCCGCCACGGTCAAGGCGGCGGGAGTGGCCAAGGGCATCTGGGACGACCTCAAGATCCTGGGTGCGGGCAGCCTGACGAAGCCGCTCAAGGTCTCCGCGCACGCCTTCAGCGCCCAGGCCAAGGAGAAGATCGTCGCGGCCGGCGGCACGGTCACCGTGCTGCCGGGACCGAAGGCCGTGACGCGCAACGTCGGGAAGGCGTCGCGGAAAAAGCCCGCTGGCAGGTAGGCTCAGCAAGCGCCGAGGGCGGCGCACCGTTTCCGGGAGCCCGCGACCGTGCTGGAAAAACTCCGCGTCATCTTCACGATCCCCGAGCTGCGGCAGAAGATCCTGCTGACGCTGGGATTGCTCGCCATCTACCGCGTCGGCTGGCAGGTGCCCCTGCCGATCATCGACGCCAAGGCGATGACGGCCTTCACCGAGCAGACCGGCGGCATCGGCGACCTGCTGCGGACCGTGGCCGTCTTCTCCGCGAGCCAGCTGTCGCAGGCCACGATCTTCGGCCTGGGCATCATGCCCTACATCTCCGCGTCGATCATCTTCCAGCTGCTCGGCACCGTCTGGCCGCCGCTGGAGCGGCTGCAGAAGGAGGGGGAGGCGGGCCGCAAGAAGATCAACGAATACACCCGTTACGCCACGGTGCTCATCTGCATCGTGCAGAGCTGGGCCTACGTGGCGTTCCTGTCGTCGGCACGGGTTGGGGACACCTCGCTCATCAGCCCGGCGTTCCTCGTCGACGGGCGGTTGCCGCTGGTCTGGCAGTTCGTGGCGGTGATCACGATGACCGCGGGCACCATCTTCCTGATGTGGCTCGGCGAGCAGATCGACGAGTTCGGGATCGGCAACGGCATCAGCCTCCTGATCATGGCGGGCATCCTCGCCGGCATGCCCAGCGCGCTCTACGACCTCGGCATGGACACGAGCTGGGAACTCGGCGGTGGGGGCGGCAAGCTGGGTATCGAGACGATCCTCGTGCTCGCCGCGCTGTTCGTGGGCGTGGTGGCCGGCGTCGTGTTCATGACGCAGGGCCAGCGGCGGATCCCCACCCAGTCGGCCAAGCACGTCCGCGGCCGCCGCGTGTATGGCGGCACCCGGCAGTACCTCCCGCTGCGGGTCAACCAGGCGGGCGTGATGCCGATCATCTTCGCGAGCTCGCTCCTGCTCTTTCCCCAGCTCATCTTCCAGTACCTGAGCAACGCCTTTCCGCAGAGCTCGCTCCTGGCTCGGCTGCACATGTCGTTCACGCGCGGCGATTCCTACCTCTACAACGTCTGCTACGTCGCGCTGATCTACTTCTTCTGCTACTTCTGGACGGCCATCACCTTCAATCCCAAGGAGATGGCCGACAACCTCAAGAACTTCGGAGCCTTCATCCCGGGCTATCGCCCGGGCAAGCGGACCGCCGACTACCTGGAGCGGGTGATGGAACGGATCACCTACGTGGGGGCCGGGTTCCTGGCGCTCGTGGCGGTGATCCCCACCATCGTGAGCGGCTTTCTGGGCATCCCGACGCAGATCGCGAGTTTCTACGGCGGCACCGGTCTCCTGATCGCCGTCAGCGTGGCGTTCGATCTCGTGCAGAAGATCGACAGCCACCTCGTGATGAGAAATTACAGCGGGCTGTTGGAGAAGGGGTGAACGTCCCGGAACGGGGCGGCCTCCCGCGCCGTGCGCCGCCGCGCGGCGCCGTCCGGACGGCCGCCAGCGAGGCGTGCCTGCCATGCGCATCATCCTCATCGGTCCGCCGGGATCGGGTAAGGGCACGCAGTGCCAGCGGCTCTCGGGGCTGCTCCGGGTGCCGCACCTGTCGACGGGGGAGATGCTGCGGGCCGCGGTGAGGGCGGGTTCGCCCGAGGGCCTCGAGGCCGCGCGATTCATGCAGGCCGGCCAGCTCGTGCCCGACCCGCTGATCGTGGGCATGGTGAGCGCCCGGCTCCAGGCGCACGACTGCCGGGACGGCTGCCTGCTCGACGGGTTTCCGCGGACGCTCCCCCAGGCCGAGACGCTCGATGAGATGCTCGAGCGGCGGGCCATCAGCGTGGACGGCGTGATCGAGCTGGCCGTGCCCCGCGACGAGCTCGTGACGCGGATGCTGGCCCGCGGGCGGGCGGACGACGACCCCGAGATCTTCTCGCGGCGGATCGCGAGCTTCGAGGAGCAGACCGCGCCCCTCCTCGACTACTACGGCCGCCAGGGCAAGCTCGCGAGCATCGATGGTCTGGGCACGGCCGAGGAGATCTTCGACCGCGTCAGGCTGGCCGTCGACCGCTTTCGCAGGCGGTCGCGATCCCGCGTTTGAACGGCAGGGCGGGTATACTTTTCACGATTTTCCGATCCCGAGTTCCCGGACATCGCCGTGGTCAACCTCCGCTCGCCCCGTGAAATCGCGCTCATGCGTCGCGCGGGGCTCGTCGTCTGGGGGGCGCACCAGGAAGCGGCCAAGGTCGTCCGGCCGGGCGTGACGACCGCCGAGATCGACGCCGCCGTCGACGCCTACTTCGCCGCACACGGTGCCCTCGCCCTGTTCAAGGGCGTGCCCGGGAAGGTGCCGTTCCCGGCGGCGTCGTGCATCTCGGTCAACGACGAGGTCGTGCACGGCATCCCCGGCCCGCGGGTGCTCCGTGCGGGCGACGTGGTGAGCGTCGACACCGGCTGCAGCCTGGGCGGCTGGTGCGCCGATTCCGCGTTCACGCACCCCGTCGGCGAGGTCGCTTCGGACGTGCGTCGGCTGCTCGACTGTACGTCGGGCGTCCTGGCGCTGGCCATCGAACTCATGGCCGTCCGCGACCGCTGGAGCGACGTGGCCACCGAGATGGCCACCTACGTGCGTGACCAGGGGTTCTCGGTGGTGGAGAATTTCGTCGGCCACGGCATCGGCCGGAGCATGCACGAGGATCCGCAGGTGCCCAACTTCTGCACCCCGGCCTTCCGCCGCAACCACGACTTCACGCTCGAGCCGGGACTGGTCATCGCCGTGGAGCCGATGGTGAACATGGGCACGAAGAAGGTGCGGGTGCTCGCCGACCACTGGACGCAGTCCACGGTCGACGGCCGGCCCAGCGCCCACTTCGAGCACACGGTTGCCATCACCGAGGGGGGGCCCGTCGTGCTCACGGCACCGCCGGCTCAGGGGGAAGCGGTGCCGGCGGCCGACACGGCCGCCTGACCGGCCACGGCCGCGGGGAAAGGGCCGCGCCGGCCCACCCCCTTGTGAGTGCCCCGAACGCTGATTTATAGTCTGGGGCTCCCCCAGTCCCCCTCACCTGCCGCCGCGTGGTCGGTTGCGCCACGGAATCCCATGAAGGTCCGCGCCAGCGTTCGTCGCATGTGCGAGAAGTGCAAGATCGTCCGGCGTCGCGGCGTGGTGTTCGTGGTCTGCGCCGATCCCCGCCACAAGCAGCGGCAGGGGTGAGCATGGCGGGGTACCGTCGGGGCGGCGCGGGTGCGGACCGTCCGCACCGGGGCGCCGGCGGCGGCAGGGGCGCCGTTCGAGCGCCCATGATGATCGACACGTTTTCGGATTTGCAGCCATGCCGCGTTTGATGGGCGTCGACATCCCCTCCGAGAAGCGGACCCTGTATTCACTGCAGTACCTCTACGGCGTCGGCCCGCGGGTCGCCCGCGAACTCTGCCACAAGGCGGGAGTCGATCCCTCGGGGCAGGCCCGGGATCTCCACGAGGACGAACTGGCCCGCCTGGCGGCGTTGCTCGACAAGGACTACGTCGCCGAGGGGCAACTGCGGCGACAGGTGGCCCAGAACATCTCCCGGCTCAAGGACATCGGCAGCTACCGGGGCCTGCGGCATCGACGCGGCCTGCCGGTCCGCGGCCAGCGCACGCGGACGAATGCCCGCACGCGGAAGGGGCCGAAGAAGACGGTGGCCGGGAAGAAGGGCGTCAAGGACCTCAAGTAACCGCGGGCGCAGGACACGGAACGGACCATGGCAAAGACAGCGAAAGTCAAGAAGAAGAGCGTGACGGCGGGCATCGCCTTCATCACGGCGAGCTTCAACAACACGACCGTCACGATCACCGACACGCGGGGCGACACGCTCTGCTGGGCGAGCGGCGGCACCTGCGGCTTCAAGGGGAGCCGCAAGGGCACCCCGTTCGCGGGGCAGTGCGCGGCCCAGCAGGCGGCCGAGAAGGCCGCCAAGTTCGGCGTGAAGGACCTCGAGGTCCGCGTCAAGGGGCCGGGCAGCGGCCGGGAACGCGCGATCACGGCGCTCGTCGCGGCCGGCATGAACGTGAGGAGCATCGAGGACATCACGCCGCTGCCGCACAACGGCTGCCGGCCGCCGAAGAAGCGGCGGGTCTGAACCTCAGGACACGGGAACCGAAGACATGGGACGCATCACCGGGCCGGTCTGCAGGCTGTGCCGCCGCGACGGCTTGAAACTGTTCCTCAAGGGCAGCCGCTGCGACACGCCGAAGTGCGCCTTCGAGCGGCGGTCCACGCCGCCGGGCATGGTGCAGAAGCGCCGCAGCAAACCCACCGACTACGGCCTGCGGCTCCGCGAGAAGCAGAAGGTCAAGCACTATTACGGAGTGCTCGAGCGGCAGTTCCGCACCTACTTCGCCCGGGCCGAGCGCGGCAAGGGCAACACGGGCGAGACGCTGATGTCGCTCCTCGAGCGGCGGCTCGACAACGTCGTCCACCGTCTCGGGTTCGCCGCCTCGCGGGCGGCGGCCCGGCAGATGGTGATGCACGGCCACATCACGGTCAACGGTCGCCGCCTCGACGTGCCGAGCTACCTCGTGAAGGCGGGCGACCTCGTCCGCGTGAAGAACCGCAAGAAGAGCTTGCAGCTCGTGCACGGGGCGCTCGCGGAATTCCGGCGCGACGTCCCCGACTTCCTGTCGCGGGGCGACGGGGCGATCCCGGAGGGCCGCGTCGACCGGCTCCCGGCCGCCGAGGACGTGTCGATCCCGGTGCAGGCGAACCTGATCATCGAATTGTGTTCCAAGTGACGCGGCCGCACCCGGCCCGCGCGACACCCCCCGACGCACTCGCAGCCACCACAGCACTCGAAGAAGGAGAACGGCATGCATATCCGCTGGCGCGGTCTGGAGCTTCCCGGCTCGGTCACGGCTGACCAGAAGACGCTGACGCCGACGTACGGCAAGTTCGTCGCCGAGCCGTTCGAGCGCGGCTTCGGCACCACCGTGGGCAACAGCCTGCGGCGGGTGCTGCTCTCGAGCCTCGAGGGCAGCGCCGTCACCCAGATCAAGGTGGGCGGGGCGCTGCACGAATTCACGACCATCAAGGGAGTGCTCGAGGACGTGACCGACATCGTGCTCGCGGTGAAGAGCATCGTGGTCAAGAACCACAGTGACTCGACCCGCGTGCTGCGTCTGGAGAAGAGCACGAAAGGCCCCGTGACCGCGGGCGACATCCAGACCGACGATGCGGTGGAGATCGTCAACAAGGACCTGGTGCTCGCCACGCTCACCGACGACGTGCCCTTCGAAGTCGAGATGGTCGTGGAAAACGGCCGCGGCTACCTGCCGGCCGGCGAGCAGAGCCAGGCGGCGCCGGAGATCGGCATCATCCCGGTCGACGCGGTGTTCAGCCCCGTGACCCGGGTGAAGTACGAGGTGGAGGAGACCCGCGTCGGCCAAAAGACGAACTACGACAAGCTCACGCTCGAGATCTGGACCAACGGCACGGTTACGGCGGAGATGGCCCTCGTCGAGGCCGCCAAGATCCTCCGCAAGCACCTGAACCCGTTCGTCGGCTACACCCAGCCCGGGCCGGCCCTGAGCCTGCCGGCGGCCGGCGGACTGTTCGGCGTCGAGGCGCCGCTCGAGAGCCGCCTGGGCATGCTCGTCTCGGACCTGCGGCTCTCGTTGCGTGCCAGCAACTGCCTGGAGGAGGCCGGCATCGCCACGCTCCGCGACCTCGTGTCGCGGTCGCGAGACGAGCTGCTCGAGATGCGGAACCTCGGCGACACCACGCTGCAGGAGGTCGAGGAGAAGCTCCGCGAACTCGGCATGCACCTCGGCATGGAGATTCCGGCCGGAGCTGGAGCCTGACGGGCCGACGGACCACGACCAGAGGACACCCACCATGCGTCATCGTCGCAAGGGCCGCGTGCTCGGCCGCAGCCCATCCCACCAGCGCGCGTTGCTCCGCAACCTCGCCAGCGCCCTGTTCCTCACCGAGCAGGAGCGCGACGCCGACGAGGTCGGTGCCGCCAAGGTTCCGGGCCGGATCGTGACGACCGTGGCGAAGGCCAAGGAGGTGCGGCCGCTCGTGGAGCGGTGCGTGACCATCGCCAAGCGGGGACTCGTCGCCCAGGAGAAGGCGCGGGAGTTCGCCACGACGGCGGCCCGCGACTCCGCGGAGTGGAAGCGGTGGCGGCAGGGCGACCAGTGGCAGCGCTGGGCGCAGGCCGTGGCGCCGGCCGTGAAGGCCCGGCGGCGGGTCGTGCAGCTGCTGGGCGACAAGCAGGCCGCGCGGGTGCTGTTCGAGCGGGTGGCGCCCCGGTTCGTCGATCGGCCCGGCGGTTACACGCGGATCCTGGAGCTCGCCGCGCCCCGGCTCGGCGACGCGGGGCCGCGGGCGGTGCTCGAGTTCGTGGGGCCCGCCGCGAAGGCGGCCGCGGCGCCGCGGGTCGAGACCGCGCGCTGACGGCCGGCGCGTTGAGTGGCCGCGGGGCCGCGGCGTAGACTCCAGGTGCGGACGCTCGTCAGGGACCGGCGGTCCCGCTCGCGAGGGTGTCATGCACGCGTCGCCCGGAGGCTCGGTTCGCGGCTCGTCCACCCGTCCGTGGCCGCCGGCCCTGTTCGCGTTCCTGGCGATCGCCGCCGGCGGGGCTGCCGTCCGGGCGGCCGACGACGCCGGCGGTCCCGAGGTGGCGTTCATCAACGAGCAGATCGCCGCGGGCTGGGCCGACGCCGAGCTGACGCCCTCCAAGGCGGCCTCCGACGGCGAATGGTGCCGCCGCGTGCATCTCGACCTGATCGGCCGCGTGCCCACGCTCGCCGAACTCAAGGCGTACGTCGGCGACAGGTCGCCGCGGAAGCGGGTCGCCCTCGTGGCGCGGCTGCTCGGCGAGGAGTACGTCGACGAGTACGCGCGGAACCTCACCGACGTCTGGACGACGATCCTCATCGGCCGCGACACGACGAACGACCGGGTCAACCGGCCGGGCATGCGGCAGTGGCTCCGCCGCGCGTTCTCCAGGAACATGCCCTATGACCGGTTCATGGAGGAATTGGTCACGGCGACCGGCGCCAACGCGAACCGCAAGGGCGTGAAGGGCTTCAACGGCGCCACGAACTTTCTCAGCGGCAAGATGGCCGACATGGGCGTGGAGAACGGCGTCCAGGCCACGGCCAGGACCGCGCAGATTTTCCTCGGCATGCAGGTGCAGTGCACGCAGTGCCACAACCACCCGTTCAACAAGGGGAAGCAGAACCAGTTCTGGGAGTTGAACGCGTTCTTCCGGCAGACCCGGGCCTTGCGGAGGTTCGACGGCGGCAACGACGTGCGGTGGGTGGAGCTCGTCGACGCGGACTGGAAGGGCGAGGGGGGCACGCCGGAGGAGGCCGAGCTCTACTACGAGTTGCGCAACGGCCTGATGAAGGTGGCCTATCCCGTGTTCATCGACGGGACGGAGATCTCCAGGAGCGGATACCTGCCGGGGAGGATGGAGGACGGCACGCACTTCGGCGTGCACCGCCGCCGGGAACTCGCGGCGCTGATCAAGGGGAGCCCCCTGTTTCCCAAGGCCATCGTCAACCGCGCGTGGGCCCAGTTCCTCGGCGCCGGCTTCACGAAGCCGGTCGACGACCTCGGCGAGCACAATCCGCCGTCGCACCCCGAGCTGCTCGACGGCCTGGCCGAGCGCTTCCGCGAGCGGGGCTTCGATCTCAAGGCCCTGATCGGCTGGATCGTGCTCTCCGAGCCCTATGCGCTGTCGAGCCGCACGAAGCCGGGCAACGAGGCCGACGACCCGGCGCTGGGCGCCAGGCCCCGGTTCAGCCGGTTCTACGTGCGGCAACTGACGGCCGAGCAGCTTTACGAGTCGCTGCTCACCGCCACCGAGGCCGACAAGACGGCCGGCGGCGAGGAGGCGGCCAAGAAGAAGGACGAGTGGCTCTCGCAGTTCGTGGTCGCCTTCGGCACCGACGAGGGGGACGACGCGACGACGTTCGACGGCTCGATCCCCCAGGTGCTGATGATGTTCAACGGCGACCTGGTCACGCGGGCGACGGGTCTGGGCAAGGGTGGCTTGCTCGACCGGGTCGTCAACGGCCGCGGCGCGGTCGAGAAGCGGATCACGTCGCTCTACCTCGCCGCGCTGGCCCGTCCCCCGAGCGCCAAGGAACTCAAGGTCGCGGCCACGCGGGTGGGCGCCGGCCAGGGCGGCGCCGAGGCCCTCCGGGACGTCTGGTGGGCGATCCTGAACTCCAACGAGTTCGTGCTGAACCACTGACCTGTCCGCCGCACGGAGACCTCCCATGCCCCGCCTGCCCCCGCTTCCCGCCGGCATGAGCCGGCGCCACTTCATGTCGCACATGGCGGGCGCGGCGGCGCTGGCCACGCCCGCGGTGGACTTCACCAACACCCTGCTGGCCAACACCGGCGGCCTGCGGAAGCGGCAGAAGGCCGCCATCCTGCTCTGGATGGGAGGCGGCCCGAGCACGATCGATCTCTGGGACCTCAAGCCCGGAGCCCCGACCGGCGGTCCCTTCAAGCCGATCGCCACCAGCGCCGACGGCGTGCAGATCTGCGAGCACCTGCCGCTGATGGCGCAGCAGATGCATCACATGGCGATCGTGCGGTCGATGAGCACCCGCGAGGCCGACCACACCCGCGGCCGCTACTACATGCATACGGGCTTCGTGCCGAATCCCGACATGGACCATCCGGGCTACGGCTCGGTGATCGCCCACGAACTGGCCGACCAGTCGCCGGATCTGGAGATTCCGCCGTTCGTGTCGGTGGGCGGCGGCAGCGTGGGGCCCGGGTTCCTCGGCATGACGTGGGCGCCGTTCGTCGTCGACGCCAACGGCCACGTGAAGAACCTCGAGATGGGAGTCGATCGGGCCCGGCTCGAGCGGCGGCTGGCCATGCTCGAGGCCGTCGAGGGCCGCTTCATCGCGGAGCGTCGCGGCGGCGCCGCCGACGACCACGAGCGGGTCGTCGAGAAGACCGTGAGGCTCATGACCAGCCCGCAGATGGCCGCCTTCAAGGTGGACCAGGAACCGGCGGACGTCCGGGAGCGCTACGGCACCAGCGGCTTCGCGAAGGGCTGCCTGATGGCCCGGCGGCTCGTCGAGGCGGGCGTGCCCTTCGTGGAGGTCGATCTCGGCGGCTGGGACAACCACGCCGGCATCTTCAACACCCTCCAGCAGCAGAAGCTGCCCGACCTCGACAAGGCGATGGCGGCGCTCGTTGCCGACCTCGCCGACCGCGGGATGCTCGACGACACGGTCATCGTGTGGATGGGCGAGTTCGGTCGCACGCCCACCATCAACGGGGGCGGCGGCCGCGACCACTGGGCCCGCAGTTGGAGCGCGGTGGTCGGCGGCGGCGGCTTCACGCGCGGCGTCGTGGTGGGGGAGACCAGCGCCGACGGCAAGGAAGTCACCAGCGAGGCCTTCGCTGCGGAGGATCTCATGGCCAGCGTGCTCAAGGCGCTGGGCATCGATCTGGAGACGACCTTCATGGCGCGGAACGGCCGGCCGATGAAGATCGCCAACTCGGGCAAGCTCATCAAGGAGCTCTTCGCCTGAGCACGTCGCGCGGAGCGGGGGAATCCGAAGGCTCCGCGGCCGGCATCACCGGCCAGCCGGGGACGCTCCGGGCCGTGGCCTGGCTCGTGGCCCCGGTGCTCCTCGAGCAGGTGCTGGCCCTTGCCGTGGGCTTCACCGACAAGTGGCTCGCCGGCAACCTGTTCACGGGGTCGGAGTCGCTGGCGGCCGTGGGGCTGGCCGCCTACTGCCTGGGATTCCTGCCGGTGCTGTTCGCGGCGCCCGCGGTGGCCGCGACGGCGCTCGTGGCCCGCCACGTGGGCGCCGGCGATCGCGCGGGCGCCCGCCGGGCGCTCGCGCAGTGCCTCGCCGCCGGCGGCGTGCTGGCCGCGGCGGCGCTCGCGCTGGCGGCCTGCTGCGGGCCGGGGGCGTTCGCGGCGCTGGGCCTGCCGGCCGACAGTTCCGCGCTCGCGCGGCGCTACCTCGCGATCGTGCTGCCCGCCCTGCCGGCGATCCTCGTGATCCACGTCGGCGTCGCCGGGCTGCGGGGCTCCGGCGCGATGGTGTCGGGGCTCGTGGCGATGACGGTCGTGAACCTGGTGAACGCCGGGGCCAGCTACGCGCTGGCCACGGGTCTCGGCGGCCTGCCGCGGCTGGGCTGGGATGGCCTCGCCTGGGGCACGGTGGCGGGCTACACCTGCGGCGCCGGCTGCGTGCTGGCGCTGCTCCTCGGCGACCGGGGCGGGCTGCGGCCCGAGCGGGCCGACTGGCGGCCCCGGGCCGAGTGGCTGAGACGGATCGTCCGTATCGGATTGCCGGCCGGCGTGGACGGCCTGGCGAACGCCGCCTGTCACCTCACGTTCCTGTCGGTCGTCAACCGGCTCGGCAATCTCGACGCCGCGGCCCACGCCGTGGCGATCACGATCGAGTCGCTCGCCTTCCTGCCGGGCTCGGCGTTACAGGTGGCCGCCGCCACGCTCGCCGGGCAGTATCTCGGGGCCCGCGACGAGCGACGGGCCCGGCGCAGCGTGTGGGTGGCGGCCCTGGCCTGCGTGGGCCTGATGACCTGCGCGGCGGGCCTGTTTCTCCAGTTCGCCGACGGGCTGGCCGCCTGGTTCACCGGCGGCGCCGGCGCACAGCCGGACCTGGCGGCGCTGACCGCGCGGCTCGTGCGGATCGTGGCGTTCGCCCAGCCGCCGCTGGCCCTGCTCATGGTCCTGTCGGGCGGCCTGCGGGGTGCCGGAGCCACGCGTCCGCCGCTGCTGGTGAACTTCCTGGGCTTGATCGCGATCCGGCTCCCGCTGGCGGCCTATCTGGCCTGGCCGGCCGACGGGTCGGCGGGGCTGCCCGGCTGCGGCCTCGGCGCGGTCGGCGCCTGGTACGCCATGACGGCCGACCTCACCGTGCGGGGCCTGGCGATGCTCGCGGTCTTCGCGCGGCTGGGCTGGGCGCGGCTCGGCGTCGACCCGGGCGTCGAGCCGAGCGCCGACTCCGCCCTCCGGGGCGACGACGCTACACTGTCATCACGGGAGCGACCGGACGACGGCGGGCCCGCACCGGCGGGAGCCCCTTGATGGCAGCGGTCGATCTCGACGTGGAACAGTGGAGCACGGCGGCGGCGGCGGAGCTCTATGAGGTCGCCCGCTGGGGCAACGGCTACTTCTCGGTCGGGCCCAACGGCCACCTGCTGGTCCATCCCGACAAGAACCCCACCAAGAGCATCGACCTCAAGGCCCTCGTCGACCGGCTCCAGGTCCGGGGCATCGACCTGCCGATCCTGCTGCGGTTCGCCGAGATCCTCCAGCACCGGCTCGGGGAGATGCACGGCGCCTTCGCCGCGGCGATGAAGGACAGCGGCTACCGCGGCGAGTACTGCTGCGTCTATCCGGTGAAGGTGAACCAGCAGCGGCAGGTCGTGGAGGAGGTGCTGCGGTTCGGGAGGCCCTACCGCTTCGGCCTCGAGGCCGGCAGCAAGCCGGAGCTGCTCGCGGTGATCGCGCTGGCCGACAACGACACGCCGATCATCTGCAACGGCTTCAAGGACGCCGAGTTCATCGAGACGGCGATGCTCGCCCACAAGATCGGCCGACACATCGTCCCCGTGGTCGAGCGGTTTTCCGAGCTCCATCTGATCCTGGAATACGCCGAGAAGCTCGGGGTCAGGCCGCGGATCGGGATGCGGGTGAAGCTCGCGGCCCGCGGCGCCGGACGCTGGCAGTCGTCGGGCGGCTTCCGCAGCAAGTTCGGGCTCACGGCCGGCGAGATCATGAAGGGCCTCGACCTGCTCGCCTCCCGGGGCCTCGAGGACTGCCTGCAACTGCTGCACTTCCACCAGGGCAGCCAGATCACCAACATCCGCCACATCAAGGCCGCCCTCACCGAGGCCTCGCGGATCTACACGGAGCTCGTGAAGCGCGGCGCCGGGCTCCGCTACCTCGACGTGGGCGGCGGTCTCGGCATCGACTACGACGGCTCGCAGACCAACTTCGAGTCGAGCGTCAACTACACGCTGCAGGAGTACGCCAACGACGTCGTCGCCCACGTGCAGAACGCCTGCGACGAGGCGGGCGTGCCGCATCCGACCATCGTGTCGGAGAGCGGCCGGGCCGTCGTGGCCTACCACAGCGTGCTCATCTTCGGCGTGCTCGGCGTGTCGGAGCAGGGGGGCACCGCCGAGGTGGCCGAGCCGTCCCCCGACGCCGAGCAGCCGCTGCACGACCTCGTCGAGACCTACCAGAACATCAACGTGCGGAACCTGCTGGAGAGCTACCACGACGCCCAGCAGGCGCTCGACACCGCCATGAGCCTGTTCGCCAGCGGCTACCTGCCGCTCGACCAGCGGTCTGCCGTGGAGAACCTCTACTGGGCGATCTGCCGCAAGGTGTGCAAGCTCGCCAAGGGGCTCGAGTTCGTGCCCGAGGAGCTCGAAGGCCTGCAGGCCACGCTCTCCGACACCTATTTCTGCAATTTCTCGCTCTTCCAGTCGATTCCCGACAGCTGGGCGATCAAGCAGTTGTTTCCCGTGATGCCCATCCACCGGCTCGACGAGCGGCCCACGCGGGCGGCCGTACTCGGCGACGTGACCTGCGACTCCGACGGCAAGATCGACCAGTTCATCGACCGCCGCGACGTGAAGCGGACGCTGCCGCTCCACGCCTGGCAGCACGAGCCCTACTACCTCGGCGCCTTCCTGATCGGCGCCTACCAGGAGATCCTCGGCGACCTCCACAACCTGTTCGGCGACACCAACGCCGTGCACGTGAGCACGGACGAGCGGGGCGAGGTGGTGGTCGACGCGGTCATCAAGGGCGACACGGTCCGCGAGGTGCTCTCCTCCGTGGAATTCGACCCCGACCAGCTCGTGCAGCGGCTCCGCGACTCGATCGAGCAGGCCGTCCGTGAGGGGCGGATCTGCGACGGGCAGGCCGGGCGGTTCCTCAAGTTCTACGAGGAGGGCCTCGGCGGCTACACGTACCTCGAGGAGCCGGGCTGATGCTCGAGTTGACGCTCCCGCGCCCGGGTGCGTGAATGAAGCCCTGGGTGGCTCGGGGCTGCCCATGCCCCGTCGCCGGACGTTCGCTCCGCCCATCCTGGGCTTCGCTCACTCGATGCCGTCTGCGCTCCGCCATCCATGGCTCCGCTGGCCGGCAACGCCGGCTCTCAGGGCTATGGGCAGCCCCTCGCTGCATCGTCCTTGAGGGATCGTTTGACCCATGCACCTGATTCGCATCGGCGGCTGTGCCCTCAACCAGACGCCGCTCGACTGGGACGGCAACCGGGACCGGATCCTCGCCGCCGTCGAGGCGGCCCGGGCGGCCGAAGTGTCGATCCTCTGCCTGCCGGAGCTGTGCATCTCGGGCTACGGCTGCGAGGACGCGTTCCTCGCGCCGGGCACGGCCCGCATGGCATGGCGGGTGCTCGACGAGATCGTGCCTCACGCCCGCGGCATCGCCGTGGCGGTCGGACTGCCCGTGCGGTTCGAGAACGTCGTCTACGACGCGGCCGCGCTCGTGGTCGACGGCCGGCTCGCGGGCGTCGTCTGCAAGCAGCATCTCGCGGGCGACGGCCTCCATTACGAGCCCCGCTGGTTTCGCCCCTGGCAGCCAGGCCGGATCGACGTGCTCACGTGCACGGCGTTGGTGTCGCCGAACAGGTTGTGGAGGTCGCCGAGGATCTCCTGGTAGGC
>JBJTIV010000343.1:0-3243 GCA_046095145.1 Planctomycetaceae bacterium | reverse complement strand
CCCCAGTCGTCGCGCGGGGCGATGCGGCGGGCCACCGTGTGGCCGTGTGCCGCCAGCAGCGCCGCGACCCGGTCGGCCTCGGCATCGATGCGGCCCACCTCGCCGGGGCCGACGATCACGATCCGCAGGCCCGCGGGTGCGGGCCGTCCGGCGGCGAGTCGGGAGGCTGAGGTCACGTGGGACATTCCGCTGGGTTCATGGGACTCACTCCGATTGTGACCTGTGGCCCCCGGTGGACGGAAGCCGAAGGAGCCTTGAGATCATGGCTCGGTACACGGGCGGCCACTTGGAGGGGGTGCGGCCATGATGTCACAGCGACGGAGGCTTTCGTCCACCGGGCGGCTTCGCAGGAGCCTTGAATCGTCTGGTTCCGCCGGGCGCCGTCGCTTCGAGCGCCCGGCCTACGAGGGCAGCGAGCGGTGGAAGTGCACGTGCTTCCACGTGCCGCCGACCTTCTGCCACAGCCGCGTCTCCTCGCAGGGCTTCGTGACGGGCCGGCCGGCGTCGTCGAGCGTCTGCGTGAGTCGGACGTAGGCCACGAGCGCGACGGTATCAGAGAAGAACTTCACCACCGGCGAGGCGAGCGTGTTCGTGACCGGCCGGGCGGGCTTCGCCGGATCGCCCGGCAGCCGGAAGTAGAACTCGTGGAACGCGAGGCCCTCGACGAGCTGGCCCTTGGCCTCCGGCTCGAAGCAGGTGAGGTCGTCGGCCACGAGCCGGCGGTAGGCGGCCCAATCGCCCGCGGCGACGGCGGCCAGCAGTTGCCGCGAGAGGTCGAGCAGTTCGGCTTCGGCGGTCGCGGCGGCGGTCATGATGCGGTCTCCGAGGGGGCCACGAGGCCGAGGCTCACGAGCTTGGCGAGGCACTCGTCGCGCTCGCGGCAGCGGGCGAGGTCGCGCCAGGAGGGATCCTGCGCGGCCAGGAATTCGGCGTGGCTGGCCGGGAGCGCGCCGCCGCGGCGGGCGGCGAGCCGGCGGATCACCTCCCGGTCGAGGCGGGTGAGCCGGACGGCCTCCATGCGGTAGTCGAGAAAGGCCTCCCAGACCAGCGGAAACAGCGGGGCCACGATCCCGTGGCCGATCGTCTCGGCGTAGCGGCGGATCTCCAGCTGCGCATGGGGGTCCATCCGCAGCGCGAGAAAATGCAGCAGGTTGTGGAGGTCGATCTTCCAGTAGGCCTCGGTGTAGGTGGAGAGCGGCAGATCCTTGCGGGCCTGCTCGCGGGCGATGCCCGCCTCCACCCGCTCCTCGTAGACCTTGCGGGCGATCCGCTGCAGGTCCTGCTCGGCCTGCGTGAAGCGTTGCCCGTCGGCCGCCGCGAGCGCCGCCCCGGAGCCCTGCCGGTTCGCCGCCGCCTGGCCCCGCCACTGGTCGTCGGACGTCGCCTGCATGGCGTCGATCGCCAGCGAGTAGCGGGTGGAGTATTCGTTGACGCTCGCGGTGCGGTGGCGGATCCACTGCCGCCAGCAGTCCATCGGCACGCGGACCAGGAACTTGAGCTCCGCCATCTCGAAGGGCGTCGTGTGGGCGTGCCGCATCAGGTAGCGGATCAACTGGCGGTCGTCGCTCACCCGCCGCGTGCCCTCGCCGTAGCTGACCCGGGCTGCCTGCACCACGGAGCCGTCGTCACCCATGCAGTCGACGAGGGCCACGAACCCGTCGTCGAGCACCGGCAGCTTCCGCCAGCGAAGCGCTTCCAGGAGCGCCGCGCGGTCGGCGGCGGGAGCCGCGGCGGAGTCCGTGGGGGTCATGCCGATGGCGTCCGGGGGGGCGGGAAGCCCCACAGGATGCGGCACGATTCCGGGCCGGTCAATCCTTCGCCAGAAGCTCCTGCACGAGCGTGGCGAGCCGCCGCGCGTCGTCCGACTTCCGGACCGTGTCGATCCGCGACTGGGGCACGCCGAGCTTGGCGAGCGAGCCCGCGATGCTCGTCCAGAGCTTCTCGCGTTTCTTGCCCTCCGCGAGGTAGAGGTCCGTCACCTGCTCGCCGAGCCGCTGGAGCAGGGCGGTGTCGAGGTTCGCGTAGTAGTTTTTGACGATCGACTGCTGGTGCTTCGTGAGTTCGGCCACGGCGTGCGTCTCGCGCGGGTGGAAGGTCCCGACCAGGGTGGCTACAGTATCGTCCGTCGAGGCCAGATCCATCGAGGGAATCCGATGCCCACCATCACGTTCACCAACGAAAAGAAGGAGATCCAGGTGCCCGAGGGGGCCAACCTGCGGAAGGAGGCGCTGCGGGCCGGCGTGCAGCTCTATCCCGGCATCCACCAGGTGGCCAACTGCCACGGCTTCGGCACCTGCGGCTCGTGCCGCGTGCTGGTGACCAAGGGCATGGAGAACACGAGCCCCAAGGGCCTGCTCGAGTCGGCCCGGCTGGGCGTGTCGCTGGCCTACATCGGCAACGAGTCGACGATGCGGCTGGCCTGCCAGACGCGGGTGAGGGGGGACATCACGGTGACCACCCGGCCGCCACAGAACCTCTACGGGGAGAACGTTTTTAGTGGACGGGCTCGGGCCATCCTGGCCCTCCCCGTCAACGCCCGGCGGGGCGAAGCCGAGGTTCGCCGCGCCGGGCTCGCCCGCCATCCAGGCGGGCGGGCAACGTCATCAGGAGTTCATGGGGCGGGCTCGGGCCATCCTGGCCCTCCCCGTCAACGCCCGGCGGGGCGAAGCCAAGGTTCGCCGCGCCGGGCTCGCCCGCCAACCGGGCGGGCGAAGAATCGGGGCCGAGGGTTCGTTGTGTATACGGTCAGCTGGTGCGGGGCTGCGCGGGTCCTGTCGCCCGGCCTTGCTGGCCAGCGAAGCCATGGATGGCGGAGCGCAGGCAGCACGGAGTGAGCGGAGGCCCGGAGGGCCGCAGCGAACGTCCGGGCGACATGACCCGCGCAGCCCCTCACCAGCCGACCGTATTCACAACGAAACCTCGGCCTCGATTCTTCGCCCGCCCGGATGGCGGGCGAGCCCGGCGCGGCGAACCTCGGCTTCGCCCCGCCGGGCGTTGACGGGGAGGGCCAGGATGGCCCGAGCCCGCCCCATGAACTCCTGATGACGTTGCCCGCCCGCCATCCGGGCGGGCGAAGAATCGAGGCCGAGGTTTCGTTGTGAATACGGTCGGCTGGTGAGGGGCTGCGCGGGTCATGTCGCCCGGCCTTGCTGGCCAGCGAAGCCATGGATGGCGGAGCGCAGGCAGCACGGAGTGAGCGGAGGCCCGGAGGGCCGCAGCGAACGTCCGGGCGACATGACCCGC
>JBJTIV010000342.1:0-22350 GCA_046095145.1 Planctomycetaceae bacterium | reverse complement strand
CATCTCGCTGCTCAACGGCACGGGGCTCTACGGCACGCCGTCGTATCTGCCCGCGGCGAGCCTGGGGGCGCTCGGTGGGGTGGGCGTGCCCGTGATGGCCAGCGTGCCGGAGCCGGGCACGTGGGCGCTGGCGGTCGTGGGCCTGGGCCTGCTCGGTGGCTGCCGCATGCGCAACAAGAAGCACATGATGCCGCGGGCCGACCTCCGACTGCCCACGCTACGCGTGCCCGTTCGACGAGCCTTCACCCTCGTCGAGCTGCTCGTGGTCATCGCGATCATCGCGGTGCTCATCGGCCTCCTGCTACCCGCCGTCCAGTCGGCTCGCGCCAGCGCCCGGCGCATGGCCTGCGCGAACAACATGCGGCAGATCGGCCTGGCGATGCACACCTACGCATCCCAGAAGGGCGACCGCCTACCCCCCGGGGCCCCGAACAAGCCGACGGGCACATCGCTCGCGGGAGTGTTCCACGGCTTCTTCACGGCGCTGCTGCCGAACCTCGAGCAGGGCCCGTTGTGGGACGCGATGAACCTGGCGCAGAACCCGGACAATCCCGCCGCCAGGCCCCAGAAGTACACGATCGTGTCCACCTACGTCTGCCCTGCCTGGTCCAATCCCGTCGTGTACGGTCCCAACATGCCCAACGCGTTCAACGACGGCGCCGTCGCGACCTACGCGGCGTGCAACGGCGCGCCCCTCGCCACCGGCACCGCCATGTCGACCGTCGCCACGGTCTACGGCGACCTGCCCAACAACGGGCTGTTCCGCTACGGGACGGGCGCGGATGCCGCTTCAGCGACGCTGGCGGCGTCGGTGCGGATGAAGAACGTGACCGACGGCCTGTCGAAGACGCTCGCCATCCTCGAATTCGTCCACACCGACACCGACGGGGGCCCCTATTCGCAGCCGCCGGGAAACGTCCGGCCCTGGATCGCCGTCAGCAACGGGCAGAAGGCGCTCTACGCCACGAAGGTGGCGAAGCTCGTGCCCAACCAGAAGATCAATCGCAACTCGGACAACCAGCCGTTCAACTGGCTGCCGTTCGGCAGCCTGCATGCCGCCGGCGTCCAGGCCGTGATGGGCGACGGAAGCGTGAGGTTCCTGGCGGAGAGCATCGCGATCAGCGTCTTCCAGGGCTTGGCCACGGCGGATGGCTCGGAAGTCGTCGATGGTGGCTTGTGATGCACGCCGGGTCCACGCTGAAGATTCCGTGCTGTGGCGCCGCCCTCGCAGGCGTGCTCATCTGCGCGGTCGTCGGCGGGGGCTGCGGCCCTCGCGTCACCATGGTGCCGGTGCGTGGCCGCGTGACGGTCGACGGCAAGCCGCTGGGAGCGGGCAGCGTGATGTTCCAGCCGCAGGCCGGCCCGGCGGCGCGGGGCCAGATCAATGCCGACGGCAGCTTCGAACTCGGCACCCATCACCCCGGCGACGGCGTCCGGGCCGGGCCCGCCGCGGTGCGGGTCACGAGCGTCGCCGCGGTGAAGGCGGTGGCCGGCGAAGAGGCACCGTCGGGCAGGAGCATGATCCCGATGCGCTACGCCGATTTCACCACCAGCGGCATCACGGTCACCGTCACCCCCGGGATGGAGCCGGTCGAGATCGAGCTCTCGAGCAAGTGAGGCGGTCCGTGGGCACCGGGGCGCGCGTCGTGTCGCGATCGGCCTCGGCCATCGGCGTTCTCGCGCTGGCCATCGGGGGGATGGCGGCAGCGGCCGACCGTGTTCCCGCCGCCGGGGCGGCCCGACCGGCACCGGCCCGCGTCGTGGCCCGCGCGCCGCTCGTCACCACGCCCGAGGAGCCGCGGCGGGTCGTGCGTGCGGCCGACGGCCGGTTGTTTCTCGACTTCGGCACGGCCGCGTTCGCATGGCTGCGGCTCGAGTTCTCCGTGCCCGCTCCCGACCTGGGGCTGGAGGTACGGCTCGGCGAGAAGCGCGGAGCCGGCGACGCCGTCGATCCGAATCCCGGCGGCTCCGTGGCCTACCAGGACGTGCACGTCGACGTCGCGGCGGGCACGAGGGAGGTGGACGTCGTCCCCGCGTGGAGGCCCAAGTACGCGAACTGGGTGCCGACTCCCGACGGGTTCCCGGAAGTGGCGCCGTTCCGCTACGTCGAGATCCTGGGACTGCCGCCCGCAGCGACGGTGCCGCCGCGGATCGTGCGGATGGCTCGACATGTGCCCTTTGACGCAGACGCCGCAGCCTTCTCCTGCTCCGACCCCGCGCTCGTCGAGGTCTGGGATCTCTGCAAGCACAGCATCAAGGCCACGAGCTTCCTCGGACTCTACGTGGACGGCAATCGCGAACGGATCCCCTACGAGGCCGACGCCTTCATCAACCAGCTTTGCCACTACGCCGTCGACGCGCATTACATCACGGGGCGGCTGACGTACGAACATCTTCTCGACCATGCCACCTGGCCGACCGAGTGGCGGCAGCACGTGCCGCTCATGGCCTGGGCCGACTGGCTCTACAGCGGTGACGATGCGGCGCTCGAGCGCAATTACGAGCGCATCCGGTCGAGCGCGATGCTCGAGCGCCGCCGGCCCGACGGGCTGTTCCACGGCCGTCTCGAGGGCGTGCCCCGCGACATCGTCGACTGGCCGGCCGGCGAGCGCGACGACTACGACATGACGACCGACGTGAAGACGGTCACGTCGGCCTTCCACGCCCGGTCGCTGGAAGCCCTCGCCGCCATCGCGACGGCGACGGGCCGGGACGCCGAAGCCCGGGAGTTCACGGCGCTCCGCCAGGCCACGATCCGGGCACTGCGTGATCGGCTCTTCGACGAGGTGCGCGGCGTCTACGTCGACGGGCTCCACGCCGCCACGGGCGACCGCAGCGGGCACGCGTCCCTCCACGCCAACATGCTGCCGCTCGCGTTCGAACTCGTGCCGGCGGCCGACGTCGAACGCGTGGCCGACTTCGTCGCCGGGAGGGGCATGGCGTGCTCCGTATACGGCGCCCAGTACCTGCTCGACGGGCTGTTCCAGGTGGGCCGGGCCGATGAGGCCCTCGCGCTGCTCACGGCCACCGGCGACCGGGGCTGGCTCCACATGAGTCGCGACCTGGGCTCGACGATCACGCTCGAGGCCTGGGACGCCGTCTACAAGCCGAATCTCGACTGGAACCATGCGTGGGGCGCCGTGCCGGCCAACGTGATTCCGCGCCGATTGATGGGCATCGAACCGTCCGAGCCGGGCTTTCGTAGGATCGTGGTTCGGCCGTGCATGGGGCCCCTGGCCTGGGCGCGGATCCGGCATCCGTCGCCGCTGGGCCCGATCGAGTTGGCCATGACGAACGATCGGCGCGGCTGGCGTGCGGATCTCGACCTCCCGCCGGGCATGGTCGCCGAGGTGCACGTGCCCACCGGCGACCCGCGGCGGTTCCGGGTGCTCCGCGGGACCGACGAGGTGGCCGCCCCCGTCCTGCGGATCGCCGCAGGACGCTGCGTGGCGGAGGTGGCGTCCGGCCGCTCGACATTCAGCGTCATGGGACAGCAGGTGACCGATGCCGTTCCAGCAGCCGAGTAATCGCGAGCCGGGAACGGTCGACCCGCCGCGCGTCGCAGCCGCGACTCGCGCCGGGGCGTGGATCCGACTGGTCGTGGCCGGGGCCGCGGGGCTGGTGCTCGTGGGCGATTCGTCGGCCGCCGACCCGGCCACGCTCTACACCCAGACCGGCACCGACGCGACCTGGCAGCAACTCCTCGACAGCAACGCCATCCCGATCGGCACGACCTCCTACGCGGGCGTGTTGGGCTCGACCATCAACGTCGACAACGCCCTGGTTGAGGTGGGCCCGAACAAGGGCAACCCGATCATCAGCAACCTCAGGATCCACACACTGGGCAACTCCAGCGTGCAGCGCGGCTCGTTCTCGAAGTGGTCGCGCTGGTACCAGGAGGATGGCACCACGCAGGTGTTCCGGCTCTTCAAGGACGAGGTCAATGTCCAGAACGACCGGGCCAACGCCGCCCGCATCGAGTCGTTCAACCCCGACGTCGGTTGGGCTGCCGGCGACGGCTGGTTCAAGTGGCAGGGCACCTACACCATCATCAAGCCCGTCGGGGGCGCCGTCTTCCAGGCCAAGAACTCGGACAACGACTGGGCCGTGATGATCAACACCAACGGCAACGGCGACGTGACCCTCAACCATCGCACCGGCACCGACCAGGTGCTGGCGACGAACATGGTCGGCCAGCCCTTCGACATCACCGTCTACGACAACGGCACGAACTACATGGTGTACATGGACGATCAGTACGCCGGGTACGGCTCTTTCAGCCGGCCGACGGGTTCCACCGTGTTCCGCTGGGGCATGTACGTGGGCGACAGCGTGCCCGCGAGGGACGCGATGCTGTTCGTGACGGGGGCGAAGATTTCCTCCAACGTGACCGCGCCGCCCAAGCTCTCGGGCTCCCTCGCAGCGCTGCCGGCCAGGGTCATTCGCGGCGCGGTGATCTCGGGCACGCTCTCGGTGTCGAACTCGACGCCGGTCACCTCCTCCACGGGCGCCGCCAGACTCGACTACGCCTACTCGTCGTCCGGACTCTTCGCCGGCTCCGGCACCGGCTCCGACATGGCCCTCGGGGGGGCAAGCACGCACGTCCGGGCGGTGACCACGCCGACGACGGGCCTCTTCACCGGCATTGTCACGGCGACGGCGACGAGCCCCCTCACCGCGACGCCGACATACAGCCAGACCGTGTCCATGAGCGTGCTGGACCCCGCCATCGGGTCGTTCGCGTCGGGCAGCACGCTCCCGAGCATCGAGATCGACTTCGGAACCGTCTCGCAGGGAACGTTGGTGCCCAGCCGGAGCTTCTCGATCTTCAATCGAGCCGGCTCGCTGGGCACCGCCTGGACCGCGAACCTCGACCTCGACGGGATCACCACCGGTGGTCCGGGCGTGTTCTCCACGACGCTCGCGCCGTTCTCGAACCTGGCCTCAGGGTCGTCGCGGGGCTTCAGCGTGTCGATGCTGACCGCGACGGCGGGCGTGTTCTCGGGGACCTACTCGCTGAACCTGTCCGACGAGAACGCGCCCGGGGCGACGAGCCAGGGCCTCTCGCTCACGGTCCGGGGAATCGTCGCCCCGGGCTCCTTGTCGTCGACGTGGACGCCGACGACCGGTGGGTCGTGGGTGTCTGACGCGAACTGGTCCGCCGGCGTGCCCAGTTCCACGGCCTCGGTGGCGACGATCGGCCCCGCGCTCGCCGCGCCCGCCGCGATCACGCTCGACGCGCCGATCATGCTCAACATTCTCTCCTACGCGGGCACGACAGGAACGCTTGCCGCGGGCAGCGGCGGCTCCCTCACCTTCGGCGGCACGAGCCCGACCGCGGTGATCTCCACCGCCCTCACGATCTCCGCCCCGGTGTCGGGAGGCTTCATCAAGGACGGGGCCGGCACGCTTGCGCTCACCGGATCGAACGGGTCGCCGGGCACGATCACCGTCGCGGTCGGGCAGCTCGAGGTCGCCAACGCCGCCTTCGCCGCTCCCGGCCGCGCGTATTCGATCGCAGCCGGGGCCGTGCTCTCCCTCTCCGGATCGACATCCGTCAACTTCGGAACCACCGGAACGACGATGCTCTCCGGCGAGGGAACGGTGCGGGTGGCCCCGGCCACCACCGTGTCGAGCCCCAACACCACGGGCCACGGCGACATCGTGCTGGCGCTGGGACCGTCGGCCACGCTGGAGGTCAACGGCGTGATGGGGGCTGGCTTCGCCGCCGGCCGGGGCGCGATCGACTGGACGAGGAACCGAGCTGACCTTGCCCTCGGACCCGGAGCCCGCTTCAACGCCCAGACGGCCCCGAGCGTGTTCGTCGACGCGCTGCTGGGCAGCGGATCGATCACCAAGACCTCGACGGGCAGTACCGTCGTCACGATCGGCGTGGCCGGCGGCTCGGGCACCTTCGCGGGGTTGATCGTCAACCCGAGCGGCTCGATCTCGCTCGTGAAGACCGGCACCGGCACGCAGGTGTTCGCGGCAGCCACCGCCCACACGGGCACCACGACCATCAACCAGGGCACGCTGCTGGTCACCCACCCGAGCGCCCTGGCGTCCAGCCCGATCCTGGTGCGGACCGGGGGCTCGCTGGCCCTGCCGACGAACTCGCAGGTGGTGCTCTCCACGACGAGCGTCACGGTGGACCAGGCGACGGGCGGCTCGATCGACATCGGCAGGGGCCGGATCACCGTCGCTCCGGGCGGCACGACGGAGGCCGACCTGCGGGCCGACCTCCTGGCCGGCCGCTCGGGCGGCACCTGGTCGGGCACCAGCGGCATCCTCACCACCGGCGGTACGGCGGGCTTTTCGAATCAGCCGGTCGTAGGCTACCGCGTGTTCGCGAGTGGATCGGCGATCGTGTCCTGGTCGGCGTTCGGGGACGTGAACCTGGACGGACAGGTGAATTCCACCGACATCTCGCTGATCAATAGCGGCGGAAAGTTCGGCATGGAAGGCAATGCGGCCACCTGGTGGGAGGGCGACTTCAACTACGATGGCGTCGTGAATTCGACCGATATCACGCTCATCAATGCCTCGGGGCTCTACGGCAAGGGCTCCTTCCTGGCAGCGGCGAGCCTCGGATCACCGGACGGCGGCGCCGCCGTGCCGATGCTTGCCAGCGTGCCGGAGCCGGGCACGTGGTCGCTGGCGCTCGTGGGACTCGCGGCGGCGACGCTCGCCGGAGGGCGCCGTCCCCGGGGCCCGACCCGCCGCCCGTGAACGAGCCTCACGGTCCGGTGTCACGCGCCGGCGTCGCATCGACGACGCCATACCCATGAGAACCCTCCGCGTCATGCTGCTCGGCGCCGCAGCGATCTGGCTCGCGCCCTGCGCGCATGCCGGTGACGCGCGACCGCCCCGCCCGAAGGCCTTCTACACGCGGTTGCCCTACGACGACCAGGGTTTCACCGGCAAGTACGCGGACATCGTCGTCGAACTGCCCTCGCGGGGACGCCTCGTGTTCGGCCGCGAACGCGGCTATCAGCCCGTCTGGATGCCGGCGCTGGGCGGAACCACGCATTCGGTCGCCCGGCTGATTCCGCGACGGGGCGACGGCCCGGATGAGCGTCCGGATGACCACAACATCGCCTCGCACGCCGCCATCGTCGCGCAGACCGAGTCCACCGTCACCGTGCACTGGCGCTACGCCCCGGACATCACGACGCGTTCGTTCACCGACTTCCGGGGGGCGTACGACGAGGCGGGCACCCCCGCGCCCTTCTACGCCGAGTATGCGGACGAATACTTCGTGATCCACGCCGATGGCACCGTGAAGCGCACGGTCAAGCGGGGCTGCGAGCGGCTCGACGACTGGACCGACCCCGCCAACCGGATCGAGCAGACGCTGCGGCTCCTCGCCGACCGGCTCGAGCAGGACGATCCCCTGCCCGCCCGACTCTCCGGCGCGGGCGCCCGGCCTGTCGGCGGCGCGCCCCGGAAAACCGGGCATACCGACCGGCTCGCATGCCACTGGCGCTTCGACGAGGGGACGGGCGATTCGACTCGCGAGACGCGAACCGGTCGGGCGTGTGAGGTCCGCGGCGCGCACGCCCACTGGCGTCCCGGTGTCTCCGGAGCCTGCCTGTCGTTCGATTCCTATTCGAACGCGGTCGCGGTTCCCGCGGCGGCTTGCCCGACCGTGCCCGATGCGTGCACCGTGTCGGCCTGGATCGCGATCCAGGAGTATCCGTTCAACCTCGCCGCCATTGCCGACCATCTCGACGGCGCCCGCGGCTACCTCCTGGGGATCGACGCCAGGGGCCGGGTCGAATTCCGGGTCGGCGACGGCACGACGGTGCGGTCCCTGACGGCCGGGCCGGTCCCGCTCTATGAATGGGTGCACGTCGCCGCCGTGGCCAAGGCGGGGACGACCAGCGCCATCTATCTCAACGGCAGGCTGGCCGCGACCGCCGACGACGCGACGGGTTTCGTCGACGCCCCGCAGACGCCGCTCACCATCGGCATGACTGCCTCCGTGCGGCAGTTTCCCTGCTTCGCCGAGCGGGAGGTCACCAGGCGATTCCGCACGTGCATGGTGTTCAGCGGCCTGATCGACGAGGTGAAACTGTTCGACAAGGCCCTGGCCGGCTCCGAGGTGCTCGACGACTACAGGGCGCTCCAGCCGTCCGCCGGCCGCCCGCTGGAGCCCTGGGTGCTCCCGGCCGGGCCGGAACGCTCTCCGGGCTTCGGTGCCACGTGCACGACGCTCGCGTACAGCCCGGAGTGGGACGGCCTGTGGCGCGTCGGCGACTTCGCCGACATCGTCGTGACGTTCGCCGACACGCCGTGGCGCTACGTGTTCTGGCGGGGCACCCGCTACCTGCCGTCGCTCGTCACCGGCCACGGCCGCGGCGGCACCTGGAGCAACGACCAGGGAGCGGAGCGGTACGACAGGGAGGAACGGCAATGCTACGAGCACATGTCGGACATGCTCTGCCGCTTCTCGCATGCCCGGATCATCCATCGCAGCGCCGCCCGGGTGGTCGTGCATTGGCGCAACGCCTCCGCGTCGATCGAGTACCGGTGGCCAGCCATGGACGCGCACGGCCGCGGCATTTGGACGGATGAATACTGGACGATCTATCCCGACGGTGTGTCGGTTCGGCATCAAGTCGTCTACAACGCCACCGACAAGGCCATCACGGCGGAACTCAACCAGAACGAGATCCTCCTTCACCCCGGCCAGGCCGCCGCGGACGTCCTCGGCGACGACGGCGTCATCATCGCCGACACGCGCGGCCGGACCATGACCATCGATCCCGCCGAGAATCAGCCCAGGAGGCTGGAGGGCGACTGGAACCTGCAGCTGGTCAACCTCATTGGCGGGACCAAGCAGTTCGAGATCGGCGAGGTCGGCGCCTGGAGCCAGTCGTACCTGCACAACGACGTGTTCCGACGCGGCTGGAATCACTATCCGGTGCAGCTCATTCCCAGCGACGGCACACGCGTGCACACGTACGACCGTCCGGCATCCACCTGTCCGGCGACGTTCCACGAAGTGCGCCATGCCGACGGCCACCACATCGAAGCGATGGTGGTGTACGGCCTGACCGACAGGCGGGCGGACGACCTGACGGCCCTGAACCGCTCGTGGAATTTCGCGCCCGGGCTGTCGGGTATGAGGGGCTGCGAGTTCCAGGGATACGAGAAACGCGAGCGGGCCTTCAAGCTCAGGCGCACCGGGGACACCGTGGCCTTCACGGTGGATGCCTCGCCGGAACGGCCCCTGGAACGTCCGGCGTTCGTCATCGCCGGCTGGCCGGACGGCGACGCGGACGTCACACTCACGATCAACGGCCGCTCCGGGACGCGCGACGAGGACTTCAGGGCGGGGGTCGAAGTGGACACCGACGGGACCCCGACATTGGTCGTCTGGCTGCCGCTCTCGGCCACCGAGGCGACCTCGCTCGAGATCACCGGCCGGCCGTGACGCCGGAGCGTTGCCATGAGGAGCAGGGTATCGCGGGGCAGGATCGAGCCGGGTCCCCGCGTCGCTCGCCGCACCCGTCGGCAGAGCCTTGTAACCGCCCTGGCGCTGACGGCGGCCGTCGTGCACGGCGGCGCGCTCGCCGTTGAGCCGGCGTCGCGGATGGTCCCTCTGGGCTTGCGCTGCGAACATGCCGCGAACCCGGTCGCGATCGATGTCGCCCGCCCGCGCCTGTCGTGGCGGCTGGAGAGTCCCGAGCGCGCGGATGTGCAGACCGCGTACCGCATCCTGGCCGCGTCGGCGCCCACCCTGCTCGATGACGACCGGGCAGACCTCTGGGACAGCGGCACGGTGTCGTCGAGTCGGACGCTCGGCGTCGAGTATCAGGGGCGGACTCTGGAGTCGTCACAGCGCGTGTTCTGGAAGGTGCGCGCGTGGGACAAGGCCGGGCGGGCGTCGGCCTGGAGCGAGGCGGCCGGCTGGGAGACCGGGCTGCTCGCCCCCGGCGACTGGCAGGCGCAGTGGCTCGACGACGGCCGGGCGAATCCGCGGGCTGACGCGGACTTCTACCGCGACGATCCCGCACCGTTGTTCCGCAAGGAGTTCGCCGTCACCGGCAGCATCGCCCGCGCCCGGCTGCACATCTGCGGGCTGGGGTATTGCGAGGCGAGCCTCAACGGCCGACGGATCGGCGACCAGGTGCTCGATCCCGGCTGGACTCGCTACTCCGAACGGGCGCTCTACAGCACGTACGACGTGACGGACCACCTGCGGACGGGCGACAACTGCCTCGGCGTGTCGCTCGGCAACGGCTGGTTCAATCCCCTGCCGCTGCGGCTGTGGGGGCGGATCAACCTCCGCGAGCACCTGCCCGTGGGCCGACCGCGCTTCATCGCACGGCTGGACCTGGAGTACACCGACGGCAGCCGTCGGGCGGTCGTCAGCGACGGGAGCTGGACGGTCGGCGCCGGACCCGTGCGCTTCAACAGCATCTACCTCGGCGAGGTCTACGACGCCCGCCGCGAGGTTGCGGGCTGGGACCACCCTGGCTTCGACGACACCGCATGGCGGCCGCCGGCGGTGCCGACCGAGCCGGTCGGGCCGTTGCGCGCGCAGAGCCAGCCGCCGATCCGCGTCACCAAGACGATCGCGCCGGTGAAGCTCACCGAGCCGCAGCCGGGCGTGTTCATCTTCGACATGGGCCGAAACTTCGCCGGCTGGGCGAGCGTGAGGCTCGACGCCCCGACCGGCACGAAGGTCCTGCTGCGCTACGGCGAGCTCCTCAACGCCGACGGCACGCTGAACCCGCTCACCAGCGTGGCCGGACAGATCAAGGGCACGCGGACGAACGATGAGGGCATCGCGGAGAGCATCGGTGGGCCGGGTGCGCCGCCCGTGGCGTGGCAGAGCGACACCTACATCGCCAAGGGGACGGGCGCCGAGCGCTACACGCCGCGCTTCACCTTCCACGCCTTCCGGTATCTCGAGGTGACGGGGCTGCCACGCCGACCGGCGCTCGACGACGTGGTCGGACTCCGTCTCAACTCGGACGTCCCGCGCGCCGGCTCATTCACCTGCTCGGACGACCGGCTCGACCGCATCCAGGACCTGTGCGACGGGACGTTTCTCAGCAACCTGTTCAGCGTGCAATCGGACTGCCCGCACCGGGAGCGGTTCGGCTATGGCGGCGACATCGCCGTCACGAGCGACGCGCTGATGATGAACTACGACATGGCGGGCTTCTACGCCAAGGCGATCCGCGACTGGCAGGACAGCGCCCGGCCCGACGGCATGCTGACGGACACCGCACCCTTCGTCGGCATCCAGTATTGCGGTCTCGGCTGGGCACTGGCGCATCCGCTCCTGCTGCGCGAGCTGCACCGGCACTACGGCGACGACGGGCTGCTCGCCGAGCAGTACGCGGTCGCCCGGCGCTGGCTGGATGCGGAGACGCGAAGGCACCCGCGGCTCATCGTCGACAGCGGACTGAGCGATCACGAGAGCCTGGAGCCCACTCCCGCTCCGGCGCTGGTGACGCCGCTGTTCGCGCGGAGCGCGGACCTCGTCGCCGAACTGGCCGCCGCGTTGGGACACGACGACGAAGCGCACACCTATGCCAGGCTCGCCACGGACATCCGCGCGGCCTACGCGGCGCAGTTCCTCGATCCCGTCACCGGCCGGGTGGGCCCGGGCACGCAGTCGAGCCAGGCGTTCGCGCTGCACCTCGGGATGGTGCCGGAGCCGAGCCGGGCGGCGGCGTTCCGCTTCCTGCTCGATCGCCTGGAGCGACACGACGGCCATCTGACCACCGGCATCTTCGGCACGAAGTTCCTGCTCGACGAACTCTCCCGGGCCGGTCGCAGCGACGTGGCCGCGCGACTGGTGCGGCAGCGCACGTTTCCCGGCTGGGGCCACATGCTGGACAACGGTGCCACCACCCTGTGGGAGCACTGGCAGGGCGGCACCGACACCTTTTCGCACAACCATCCGATGTTCGGCTCGGTCAGCGCATGGCTGTATCGATGGCTCGGCGGCATCCAGCCCGCAGCCGATGCCGTGGGCTTCGACCGCATCGTGATCTGCCCGCAGCCGATCGCCGAGGTGGCGTGGGTCCGCTGCAGCCATGACTCGGTCCGCGGCCGGATCACGAGCAGCTGGAAGCGTGACGGTGCGCGTCTCGAGATGGAGATCGAGATTCCGGCCAACACGACGGCACTGGTGCGGGTGCCGACGACGGACGCGACCCTGATCACGGTGAACGGGGAGGCCGCCACGGCATCCCCGCTCGCCAAGCCGGTCCGGCAGGAAGTCGGGCACGGCGTGTTCGAGATCGGCTCCGGACGATACACGTTCGCGTCCCCAGTGCCGTCGCGGCCGGGCGGGTGACACGCGTCGGCGGCCACTACGACGAGGCCGATGGCTCCCGCCGGGCGTCGTAGTCCCACTGCTTGTTCCGCACGGGTGCCAGGATCCCTTGGACGGCGGCCAGCAGCTCGTCGTCGAGCGGTTCCTCGAGCCATGCGACGCTGCGGCGGACGGAGTCGCTGCGCGCGCTGCTGAACAGCGTCGTGGGCAGATCGGGATGCCCCGCCGAGAATTGCAGGGCGAGCTTGGCGATCGGCACGCCGCGACCGGCGCACCATTCGGCGGCGACGCGGAACAGGCCGCGCTCCGCCTCGTTCGCCGGATGCCACTCGGGGGGATCCCTGCCCGAGAGCAGGCCGCTCGCGAACGGCGAGCCATTGATGATGCCGATGCCTCTCGCCTTGGCGGCGGGCACGAGTTCCAGCGCACGCGTGTCGAACAGCGTGTGGTGATTGTGCACCAGCGCGGCATCGACCGGCTGCGTCGCGAAGATGCGATGCCACAGGTCCATCGGATAGATGCCGCAGCCGATGTGGCCGATGCGGCCCTCCTGCTTCAGTTCCAGCAGCGCGGCCACGCCTTCGCTCAGCGCCCACTCCACGTGTCGCCGGCCCTGGTACTCGAAGTCGTGCAGGTGGACGAGATCGAAATACTCGGTGCCCAGCCGGCGGGAACTCTCGTCGAGCGATGCCCGAATGCGGGCCCGCGAGTAGTCCAGCGTGTCGCTGCCGTAGGCTCCCGGCCGCGTGTCCTTGCCGACCTTGGTCGACAGGTGATAGCCGTCGCGCGGCAGTCGACGCAGGGCCTTGCCCAGCACCGTCTCCGCCACCGTGCCGCCGTATGCGGGTGCGACGTCGAAATAGTTGATGCCGAGCTCGAAGGCCGTGAGCACGGCGCGGATCCCCTCCGCCTCGTCCACAGGCCCGTAGACGCCCCCGAGCGGCGAGGCGCCGAAACCCAGTCGCGACACGTGCATCCCGGTCGTGCCGAGCGGGCTGTAGCGCATCATCGAGCCGCCGTCGACGGATGGAGGATCATCGCAGCATCCAGTACAGCACGCCCACCGTGCCGAGCAGCAGTGTCGCGACGAGCCGCGGATCACCGGCCCCGGCGAGCCGGCCGTCCAGGAACGCGAGCGGGTGATCCCAACACACCTCCGCGAGCTCCCTCTCGTCCATGGCCGGCGTCATCAGGCTGGTGACGACGTAGATCACGACGCAGACCGCCGCGATGATCGGGCCCACGAGCATGAAGGGGATCCCCAGCCCCTGCGACGCGTCGCTCACGAGGCCGCTGAAGCCTGCCCGGGCCCCACCGCCGAGCAGCATCCGGCCGATGCCCGGCAGATCCACCAGGAAATAGATCACGCCGATGATCGAGCCGAGGTACAGCGTCGCCATGGCGGCCTCCTTCGTGCCGCGCTTCCACATCACGCCGAGCAGGAACACCGTCGTCACCGCCGGGGCGAAGGTCATGGGAATCTTGTTGACGGCCTCGAAGATCGTGCCGAACTGGTCGCCTTGCGTGGACCAGAGCATCGCCAGCACCATGATCGCCCCCGTGGCGACGCGGCCGATCGTCACCATACGACCGTCGCTCGTCGCCGGACGGAGGCGCTTCACGATGTCCATGGAGATGAGCGTGGCGCAGCTGTTGAGCGCAGCGGCCATGCAGCTCATCAGCGCGGCGGCCATGCACGCCGCCAGCAACCCCTTCAGCCCCACCGGCACGAGATGATTGATCATCGCCGGGAGCATGGTGTTGTAGTCGGGAGCATCCGTGCCCGGCACGTTCGCGAGTTCGAAGGCGCCCCTCCGCCAGAGCACGGAGCCGATGATCCCCGGCAGCACCATGAGGAACACGGGGGTGATCTTCAGGAAGCCGGCGAACAGCGCGCCGTTCTGGCCGTCCCGCAACGTGCGGGCCGCCATCACGCGCTGCACGTGGGTCTGATCGGCACACCAGTACCAGATGCCCAGGATCGGATAGCCGAGCAGCACGCCGAGCCACGAGAACTCGCTCAACCGCCCATCCGCGTCCCGCACCGGATGCAGCATGTGCAACTGGTCGGGACGGACCGCCTCTCGAAACGCCGCCACGTCGTCGACCCCCACCGCCGGCAGCGCCCGGATGCCGAGCACCGTGACGAGCGTCGCGCCGAAGAGCAACAGGCAGACCTGGATGTTCTCCGTCATCACCACGGCCTTCAGTCCGCCGAGCGCCGTGTAGATCACCGTGAACAGCGACAGCACGACGATCGTGCATGTCATCGGCACGCCGAGAAAGCTCTCGAACACCTTGGCCGCCGCGAACAGGCTGATGCCGATGTGGATCAGCAGGGCTCCGAGCAGGCCGATCACCGCCATGAAGGTCCGCGCCGCGGGGCAGTATCGCCGTTCCATGAACTCCGGCAGCGTGCGGACGCCGGAGTTGATGTAGAACGGCGCGAACACGAGCGCCAGCAGCGTGAGCGTGACGCACGCCATCCACTCGAAGTTGCCGATCACCAGGCCGTCCTTCGCGCCGCCGGCGGCCAAGCCCACGAGGTGGATCGTCGAGATGTTCGAGGTGAACACCGCGGCGCCGACCGTGAACCATCCCAGGGACTTGTTCGCGAGGAAGTAGGAATCCGTCGACGCATGCCGGCGGAAGCCGGCCCAGATGCCGAAGGCGGTGATACCCACGAGGTAGATCACGATGACGAAGACATCGAAGCCGGAGATGGTCATGGGCAGGTGACCTCGATGTGGATCTTCAGGGCGCGTGCCTTGTCGTCGGCATGGCGCAGCGCCTCGGGCGACCCCGTCAGGGGAAACACGCCGGTGATGAGCGGGCGGACGTCCAGGCGGCCGCACGCCGCGAGCCGGATCGCCTCGTCGAAGACGTCCCCGTAGCGAAAGCTGCCGACGAGGCGGAGTTCCCGCAGCATGAGCTGATTCGCGGGCAGCGGCACGTCCTCCGTCCCGAGCGTGCCGATCTGCACGATCGTCCCGCCGGGCCGGACCAGGTCGAACGCCTGCCGCAGCGCCGCGCGGGCGCCGGACGCCTCCAGCACGACGTCGAAGCCGTCGCCTGACGGGTCGCCGACCTGCTCCGTCAGTCGCCGCGACGTCGGGTCGATCGCCATGTCCACACCGACGTCGACGGCCAGCCTGCGTCGCTCAGGGACGACGTCGGCCAGCGCCACGGTCGGCGCGCCGCAGACTCGCGCCACCATCGCCGCCAACAAGCCGATCGGGCCGCCGCCCATCACGAGGACCCGCGCGGCGGACACGTCGCCGGCGCGTTTCACGGCGTGCAATGCCACCGCCAGCGGCTCGATCATCGTGCCGACGCCGTCGTCGAGTTCCGGCGGCAACACGTGACATTGGTCCGCCCGCACGGCGACGAACTCCGCGAACGCCCCGTCGGTCGGCGGCGTGGTGCTGGCGCTCCCGAGCATGATCGTCGCGCGGCAGAGGTTCCGCCGTCCGCCGCGGCAATACGGGCACGCGCCGCACGCCCGGGCGGGATTCACGGCGACCCGTGCTCCGATTCCGGGATCGCTCACGCCGGCTCCGCGCGCGACCACGTCGGCGACGAACTCGTGGCCCAGGATGAAGGGACGCGTCGGCACGAAGGGCCCGCACTCCCCGTGCGCGAAGTAGTGCGAGTCGGATCCGCAGATGCCGGCGCGCCGGACCCGCAGCAGCACCATGCCGGGTCGCGCCTCGGGCCGGGGACAGGGCTCGACGCGCACGTCTCGTGCGCCGTGCAGGACGGCGGCCAGCATCGTGTGGGTCATGATCGACTCGAGGGAATCCCGTAGACCCGCGCGCAGGTGCCGCCGAGCACGGCCTCCCGCACGTGCGCAGGAAACCGTCGCAGGTAGTCGACCACCACGCTCATGGTGCCGACATAGTCGCCGGACAGCGTGCAGACCGGCCAGTCCGAGCCGATCATCAGTCGCTCGGGCCCGAACACGGCGACCACGATGTCGAGGTAGCGATGAAACTCCTCCGGCCGCCAGCGACCCCAGTGAGCCTCCGTCACCAGCCCCGACAGCTTGCACGTCACGTTGGGACACTCCGCGAGCCGCTCCAGGTCCTCCCGCCACGGCGAGACCAGCCCCTCGCGCATCGCCGGCTTGGCGATGTGGTCGAGCACGAAACGCTGGTCGGGGAATTCCCGCACCAGCCTCACCGCGACCGGCAGGTGCCGCGGATGCAGCAACAGGTCGTAGGCCAGGTCGAAGGCACGCAGCTGCGAGATGCCCCGCCGGAATTCCGGCAGGAGCATGAAGGTGTCGTCCGGCTCGTCGTGCACCACGTGGCGCACACCGACGAGTGCGGGATGCGGAGCGAATCGTTCCAGTTGAGCGGGCAGTGCGTGCGAGCGCAGGTCCACCCATCCCACCACGCCCTTGATGAAAGGGTGCGCATCGGCGAGCTGGAGCAGCCACTCCGTCTCCTCGATCATCTGCCGTGCCTGCACGGCGATGCAGCCGTCGAAGCCCGCGGCGCGGAGGAGCGGCTGCAGCTCCTCGGGCAGGTGATCGCGGCGCAGCATCGCCATCGCGTCCGTCATCCAGACCTGATGCGCCGGGTTGTAACGCCAGAAATGCTGGTGCGCGTCAATCCGCATCGCCGACACCTCGGTGACCGTGGGATGGGCCCACGGCGATCATGGTCTTCCACCATCGAGCCCGGGGGCCGAACGGTCGGCGACGGCGGCCCGCGCCGCGGGGGGTGCCTGTCGCGTGACGATCGGCACGTGGCCGACCTCCAGGCCCGCCGGCGGCGTCACCAGCACGGCGGGGTCGAGATCCGCCAGCCTGCCGACCGTCGCCGGGGGCAGATACTCGCGGTCCTTCGTCCAGCGGCGGTGCAGCATCTCCACCCGCTCCTGCATCGCCTCGCGCTCGGCGGCGGTGAGGTCGGCGTTCAGCAGGGCGGGCTGGTCGGCAAACCGGTACCAGTGGTAGGTGACGACGCTGCCATCGCCCAGCGTCACCTCGCAGGGGCCCGCCACCGGACCGGGCGTCCGCCACGGGCCATCCGGATCGTCCGGGGTGACGTAGGGCTCGCGGTCCGGCCACGGCTCCCGTGCAAACCGCAGGCCCGCCAGGCCGGTCTCGGCCGGCACGTCCGCCGCCGCCACGGGCTCCCAATGCGCCTCGTCGCCGTCATCGCGCGTCAGCCGGTAATACTCCGGCAGCATGATCATGTCTCCGCGACGAGCCACCGCGTCGCCCTTCCAGCGGTAGCCGAAGGTGGTGTCGTCGAGCGTCACGGGCGCGGCGAACGAGCCCCACGCTACCGGGCGGCTCGCTCCACGCGGCGTGCCGGGGGCGTGAATCCGCCACGTCGCGCCGCCCCGGCTCTCGAAGGTGTGCACGGCGGCCGCGGCCGGATCGATCCGGCCCGACGCCGCCGTCCCGCCCGCGAACCAGGCCTCCACGGAATCCCGGAGCGCCGCCCTGCGGTAGGCCGTGATCCGGTGGACGAGCGGCGCGTCGCCCGCCGTTGCCGCCGGAAAACGCGTCGGGGCCACGCGCGCGAAGCTGCAGCCGGCCGCGTCCCTGCCGATGGCGGCAGGGATGTGCTGTGTCTCCATCTGTACCGCCTTGTTCGGCTCGGAGGGGCGCGCGTCGAGGAACATCCCGACCAGATCCGGCCTGTCGAGGGTCGGACGCGACCAGAAGAATGGCAGGAAAAACGCCACCGGCCCCTTGAAGTTGCCCGTGTTCAGAAAGAGCGTCCAGCAGTTGCTGCCCGTGGGCACGTCCGTGCCGGCGGTGGTCGGCGTCGCCGCCGTGAGCGGCAGCGGGAGGTAGCCGTAGCCCAGGAGCTCGCCGCAGGTGCCCTGCTTCAGGTTGAGGCCGTCCGGAGGCCACAGCACCCACGGGCTCAACTGGGCGATCGCGTAGTGGCCGGCGGGCTTTCGCCAGTCGCGGCCCTTGCCGGCGCCGGGGCCGTTGGCCCACTCGATGAAGTTCAGCGCCACGCCCCCCATGATGAACTTCGGCGTCTCCGTCGCGAACCGGGTGTCGCGCCACCAGCCGAGCCCCCCCTCGATGTCGGAGTAGACCTTCTCGGGCTTCGGGCCCTCGGAGCGGGCGAACATCCACGTGCCGAAGAGACCGCTCTGAAACGCCTGACCGGGATAGTGCTCGAGCAGCGGCCAGGCGGCGACGTACAGGGAGAAGCCGGCGTCGTAGCCCGCGTCCACGCGGGCATGCGGCGCGATCAGGTAGCCGGCCAGCCCCGCCCGGAGCGGCCCCCGCTCATCGGCCCGGACCACGCCCGGCGCCATGATCAGGCAAACGAGCCACATCTCGACTGTTGATCGCCGCGGCCGACGGGGCATCGACTCACTCTATCCGGGTGTGAGCGGCTCCCGCCATGCCCGATCGTACGATGTGCCGGCGTGATCCGACAGCGGACAGTGGTGATGGACGTCTCACCGGGAGGCGTGCGGCGTCCGGCCCGGGCGCCGGCGACGTACGGAACGGGGCGCCGGGACTGCGAGCGTGCGGCGCACGCTCGAGTGTTTCTCGAGAGCACCACGCAGGGGGCCTTCGCATGGCCGCACGACCCGGCACGATCCGCCGTTCCAGCAGTCGGCGGGCCTTTCTCAGGTCCGGAGGTGCCGCTGTCGGCGCGGCGTTCGCCGCGCCGTACGTGATCACATCCAAGGCGCTCGGCGACGCCACCACCCCGCCGGCCAGCGACCGGATCGTGATGGGCGGCATCGGCATCGGCAACATGGGCAGCAACGACCAGAGCGGCTTCCTGGGTCGGCCCGACGTGCGGTACGTGGCGGTCTGCGACGTGCGCACGCAGTGGCGCGACGAGGGCCGGGCACGGGTCGATGACGCCTACGGCTCGCGGGACTGCGCTGCCTACGTCGACTTCCGCGAACTGCTCGCCCGAGACGACATCGACGCCGTCCACGTGTCCGCGCCCGACCAGTGGCATGCGGTGATGACGATCGCCGCCTGCCGGGCGGGCAAGGACGTCTACCTGCAGAAACCCGAGACGCTCACGCTTGGGGAGGGCCCCCTGATGATCGCCACGGCCCGCCGCTACGGCCGCGTCGTCTCGGGGGGCAGCCAGCGGGTGCTCGAGGACTACCGTGCCATCGTCGATCCGATCTGGGCCGGCGAGATCGGCAACGTCACCACGATCGACCTGAACGTCGGTCCGCCGCCGATGAACTGCTACCTGCCGGCGGTGGCCGCGCCCCCCGACATCGACTGGGATCTCTGGCTCGGTCCGGCGCCGTGGCAGCCCTACCACCCGGGACGCTGCGACGGCAACTTTGGCACGAATGGCAACAGCTGGCGGTCCTACGTCGACTACTCGGGCGGCAGCCTCACCGACTGGGGCGCCCACAATTTCGGCGGCCTGCTCTTCGCGGCCGACCTCCGGGAGCAGCAGCCGGAGCGGGTCGCCTACCATCCCGCGTCGGCGGACGGCTCCGAGCCCGCCTACGTGTCGCTCACCTATCCGGTCGGCCCGAACAACGCGCTGCCGATCGAGATCTTCTGCAACCGGCCGCAGCGCCTCAGGCCCGCCCCGTCGGTGTCGCACGAGCGCGGCATCCACGTCGTGGGCGACGGCGCGGCCCGCGCGGCCAAGCCCGTGCCGGAGTATCGTCAGGGCGAGTCCACCATCTACGGCGACTTCATCCAGTGCGTGAAGACGCGGCAGCGGCCGTTCCGTGACATCGAGCTGGGCGTCAACACGATGACCGCCCCGCACATGGTGGCGATCGCGCTGCGGCTCGAGCGATCGCTCATGTGGGACAGGGCGGCGCAGCGGTTCACGCACGATGCCGACGCCGACCGGCTGCTCGACCGCGCCCGCCGCGAGCCCTGGACCATCTCGTGAGCAGGACCGTCCCGTGAAGGAATCGGCCCCCGTGCCCATCGACATCGCCTCCCTCGACGCCCCGTTCGCGGCCCTGGAGGCCTACGACTGGGGTGCCGACGCCACGCCGTTCAAGGCGATCGACGCCGCGGTCGTCGCCGCCCATGCCGACAAGCCGCTGCGCGACGCGCTCGAGAGGCGGCTGGCTGCGGTCCTCGGCCCCGGCACGAGCCGGGCGGCGAGGGAATATGCCTGCCGCGCGCTGATGCTGATCGGCACCGCGACGAGCGTGCCCGCACTGGCGGCGCTCCTCGGCGACGAGGACGACTCGCACATGGCCCGCTTCGCGCTCGAGCGGATCGGGGGCCCGGAGGCCGCCACCGCGCTCCGCGAGGCGCTCGGTGCCATGCAGGGCGACATGGCGATCGGCATGATCTCGTCGCTCGCCGCGCGATCTGACGCCGAGAGCGTGCCGGCGCTGACGAGGCTGCTCGCGGGCGATCCGCCGGTCGCGGCAGCCGCCGCCGCGGCCCTGGGCGCGATCCGCACGCCGGAGGCGCTCGCCGCCCTCTCGGCGACCGATCCGTTCGCGGCGCATGGCCTGGGCAGGGCGGTGGTCGATGCCCGACTGGCGTGTGCCGAGTCGCTCCTCGCGGCAGGCCGCGTCGCCGAGGCCCGAGACGTGTATCAGTCGCTGGCCACGGCGGCCAAGGGCAAGCCCGGGGTGAGGGCCGTCGAACTCGCCGCCACCCGCGGCCTGCTGGCCTGCCTGGAAGCGCCGGGCTGACGGCGGACCACTCCTCGTGCGCACCTGCGTGTTTCCCCCCGGAGCCTGCCGCATGCCTCTGCATCCGACCACGTCCTTCGGCATCGCGGCCGCCATGGCACTGGCCGCCGCCGTGGTGGCCGCTCCCCTCCGCGCCGCCGAGCCGCCGTCGGCCGGGATGATCGTGGTCCTCCTGGGCGACGACGACGCGGCGTTTCGTGCCATCGGCCTCGACGGGGTCCGCCACGCCGCGCGGGGCGACGAGGCGACGCGCCGGTTCGCCGCGGTCCTCCGGGGACTGCCGCCCGAGCGCCAGATCGAGCTCCTCGGCGCCCTCGCCGACCGCGGCGACGCGGGGGCCGTTCCGGCGATCACCGCGGTGGCCACGGAGTCACCCGACGGCGACGCCCGCGCCGCCTCCATAGCCGCCCTGGGCAGGCTGGGCGGCCCCGCGGAGGTGCCGATCCTGCTGCAGTCCCTCGCCGCCACCAAGCCGGTGATGTCGGCAGCGCGGCGCGCTCTGATCGAGATTCGTGGCGACGACGCCGGAGCCGGGCTTCGCCGCGGTCGACGATCATCGACGTGCTGGCCGCGCGACGGGCGCGGACTGCACTGCCCGACCTGGTTGCCATGACCTGCGACACCGACCCGGGCGTCAGGGCCGCGGCCATGCGGGCCTGCGGCGAGTTCGGCGGGCCAGCGGAAGTGCCCGGGATGATCGCCGGCCTGGTGGCGTCGGCTCCGGGCGACGAGCGTCGCCAGGCGGAGCGGGCCATCGTCACCGTATGCACGCAGGGCCGCGGTCACGAGGCGGCGGCCAGGATCTTCCTGGAGACATTCGAGTCCTCTCCGCGGGACCGGCAGGAGCCGTTGCTGCCCGCCCTCGGCGGCATCGGCGGCCCGGCGGCGCTCGCGATCGTCGACGGCCTGATCGCCAGTGGCGACCCGAGGCAGCGGCGCATGGGGCTCGAGGCGATCGCCCGCTGGCCCGACGCGACGGTGGCGTCGCGTCTCCTCGACCTCGTCACCACGGCGGAGGATCCCGCCGAGCGCGACCTGCTGATCGGCGCGCTGGTCCGCATCGCGCCGCTGCCGGACAACAAGCTCGACAACTCCCGGAAACTCGACCTCGTCAAGAAGACGATGGCGCTGTGCCGGACCGACATGGAGAGGGCGCGGCTGATCGAGCGTGCCAACGCCATCCGCACGCTGGAAACCTTTCGCTACGTGACCGGCTTCCTCGACACGCCGGCCCTGGCCGAGGCGGCCTGCGCGAGCGTGGTCGAGCTCGCCCATCACCGCCAGCTCCGCGATGCCAACAAGGACGAGTTCGGGAAGGCGCTCGACAAGGTGATCGACACCACGAAGAACCCCGAGCTCGGCGCACGGGCGGCCGCCTACAAGGCGGGCAAGACCTGGGCGCGGAAGAC
>JBJTIV010000341.1:0-12945 GCA_046095145.1 Planctomycetaceae bacterium | reverse complement strand
TCGATCTCCGGCCCGCTGGTCGCGCCCTGCGGCCGGCGGGCGGGTCTGCGGGTGACGGCCAGGCCGGCGGCGCGGGCGGCCGGCTCGAACTCCACGGCCCGGGCGCGGCCCGGGTCGGCCACCCAGGCCTCGCCATGGGGGGCGAGCGTGCGGGCGACGACCGCCGCCAGGGCCGTGGCGTGGTGCTGCTCGTAGAGCACGTCGGCCGCGACGACGAGGTCGTACCGCGGCAGATCCTCCGGCGGCCGCCGCCAGTCGAGCAGCAGCGTGGCGAGCCCGGCGGCGCCGTTGCGGGCGGCGTTGTAGCGCACGCCCTCGAGGGCGGCCTCCTCGTAGTCGCTGGCGGTGGCGGCGAAGCCGCGCCGGACGGCCACGATCGCCGGCAGGCCGAGGCCGCACCCCAGTTCCAGGAACGAGCGGCCGGCGCCGTCGAGGCCGGCCAGGTCCTCGGCGAGCACCAGGGCCGACTCCCAGACGTTGGCCCAGTACGGGATCCGCTCGTCGGCCTCGAAGGCGGCCACGTCGATCAGGGCCTCCACGTCGGGCGGATGCCAGAGCCGGACCTCCGCGCCGCCGACGGCGACGACCCGCTCGACCGGGGCGAACCGCTCGAAGCCGGCGCCGACCGGGTCCGTCATCGACGCCATCCTTCCAGTCGCTACGACCGGCCCGTGGTTTCCGCCTCGGGCCGTCGCGTGAAGCCCTACCGTGTGGCACGATTGTAGGCCCGCGAGCCCCTCGCCCCCGCACGGATGCCAATGGCCCTCCTCACCGACTACGACCTCTACCTGCTCGGCGAGGGCCGCCACTGGAAGAGCTACGAGAAGCTCGGGGCGCAGCTCCACGTCGTCGACGGCGTGGCGGGCGTGAACTTCTCGGTCTGGGCGCCCAACGCCGACGCCGTGAGCGTGGTCGGCGACTTCAACCTCTGGGACGGCACCGCCCACCGGATGCACAAGCGGATCCCGTCGGGCATCTGGGAACTGTTCGTGCCGGGCCTCGCCGCCGGCACCCTCTACAAGTTCCGCGTGTTCGCCCGCGGCACCCACTCGGACCGGTCCGATCCCTGCGGCTTCGGCGCCGAGGTGCCGCCGCGGACCGCGTCGGTGGTCGTGGACCTCGCGGCGTATCGCTGGCGGGACGGCGACTGGATGGCGGGCCGGGCCGCCGCCAACTCGCTCTCCGCGCCGCTCAACGTCTACGAGGTGCACCTCGGCAGCGGGCGGCGGCCGGGCGACGACCCCCACCGCTGGCTCACCTACGCCGACCTCGAGCGGGAACTCGTGCCCTACGTGGTCGAGATGGGGTTCACCCACGTCGAGTTCATGCCGCCCACGGAGCATCCGCTGTCGGCCAGCTGGGGCTACCAGACCATCGGCCTGTTCGCGGCCACGAGCCGCTTCGGCAGCCCGCTGGAACTCATGTCGCTCATCGACGCGCTCCACCGCGCGGGCGTGGGCGTGATCATCGACTGGGTGCCTGCGCATTTCCCCAAAGACGCGCATGGCTTGCGTCGCTTCGATGGCACCGCGCTCTACGAACACCAGGACCCGCGGAAGGGCGAGCACCCCGACTGGGGCACGATGATCTTCAACTACGGCCGCCACGAGGTGGCCAACTACCTCGTCTCGAGCGCCCTGTTCTGGCTCGACAGGTATCACGTCGACGGCCTGCGGGTCGATGCGGTGGCCTCGATGCTGTACCTCGACTACAGCCGCCAGGAGGGCGAGTGGGAGCCGAACTGCTTCGGTGGCCGCGAGAACCTCGAGGCGATCGAGTTCCTGAAGACCTTCAACATCCAGGTGCACCACCACCATCCGGGCACGCTCACGATCGCCGAGGAGTCGACCGCCTGGGCGGGGGTGTCGCGGCCCACCTACGTGGGCGGCCTGGGCTTCAGCCTGAAGTGGAACATGGGCTGGATGAACGACACGCTCCGCTACATGCGGCACGATCCCGTGCACCGCAAGTATCACCACGACGAGCTCACCTTCAGCCTGATCTACGCCTTCCACGAGAACTTCGCGCTGCCGCTCTCGCACGACGAGGTCGTGCACGGCAAGGGCTCGCTCCTCGACCAGATGCCGGGCGACCTCTGGCAGCGGTTCGCCAACCTGCGGCTGCTCTACGCCTACATGTGGTGCCATCCCGGCAAGAAGCTCCTCTTCATGGGGGGCGAGTTCGGCCAGTGGCACGAGTGGAACTTCGACGAGAGCCTGCAGTGGCACCTGCTGCAGTTCGAGAGCCACCGCGGCGTGCAGCGCGCGGTCGCCGACCTGAACGCCCTCGTCCGTCGCGAGAAGTCGCTCCACGAGCTCGACTTCGACGGCCGCGGCTTCGAGTGGATCGATTGCCACAACTGGCAGGACAGCGCGCTGGCCTTCGTCCGCCGGGCCGCCGACCCCGACGACTTCGTCGTCGTGTGCTGCAACTTCACGCCCGTGCCGCGGCAGGACTACCGGCTCGGCGTGCCGCGCGGCGGCGTGTACGACGAGGTGTTCAACAGCGACTCGACGTTCTACGGCGGGAGCAACCTGGGCAACGCCGGCGAACTCCACGCCCGCGCGGAGCCGCACCACGGCCGCGACCACTCGCTCTCCCTCGCGCTGCCGCCGCTCGCCGTGGTGGTGCTCAAGCCGCGGCGTTGACCGGCAGGCTGCCACCGTCCGCGTCGCGACCGCGTGGTGGCCGGCGCGCCGCCAGCGGCCGTGATCGGGCGGCGGCGACGCGACCGCCTCACGTTCGCGCCGGCTGACTTCACCCGCCCGCGTCCACCGCCGTATCCTCACGGCCGTGAAGGACCCCGCCCGCATCCTCGTTCTCGGTTACCGGCACCTGGGCGACGCTCTGTTCCTGACGCCGATGCTGCGGGCCCTCAAGCGGCGGTTTCCGAGGACGGAGATCGCCGTCACCACCCACGGCGTGGGGGCGACCGTCTTCGACGGCAATCCCCACGTCGACCGCGTCTGGCGTCTGGCGGCCCGGGGGCTGGCTCCCAAGCTGGCGCTCGTGCCCGCGCTGCGTCGCGAGCGCTACGACGTCGGCGTGCTCGGCCAGCACTCGCTCCCCAATGCCATCCTGCTCCGGCTCGTCGGTTGTCGTGTGACCGTGGGCCTGGCGACCGACGGCTGCGGGCCGCTGCTCACCCACGCCGTCGCCGCACCCGCAGACGGCACGCAGCACGAGGTGGACCGCTACCTCGCCATCGCGGCCGCGCTCGGCGCGGAGGCCGACGGCGGTGGCATCGAATTCCATCCCACCGACACCGACCGTGCGAAGGCCGCGGCCACGCTCGCGCGGCTCGGCGTCGCCGGCCGGGCGCCCCTCGTGGGCCTGTTCCCCGGATCGAGCGCAGCGCAGGCTTTCAAGCGCTGGCCCACCGACCGGTTCGCCGCCCTCGGCCGCTGGCTCGTCGACGAGCGGCGGGCGCGGGTGCTCGTGGTGGGCGGACGCGACGACCTGGAGGCGATGCGGGCCGTCTCCGCGGGCCTCGGCGTACCCCACGCCCTCGATGACGCGCCCGGCGCGCTCGGCCGGTTCGCGGCGCTCGTCGCGGAGTGCGACGTGCTCGTGACCAACGACTCGGGGCCCATGCACCTTGCCACGGGCGTGGGCACGCGGGTCGTCGATCTCGCCGGCCCGAGCGACCCGCGGCGCACGGGCCCCTACGGCCCCGGCCACGTCGTGGTGCAGAAGGTGGCCCCGGGCAGCCCGAAGGCCTGGGCACGGGCCCCCGATCCCTGCCTGCCGATGAAGCTCATCGAGGTGGCCGACGTCCAGGCGGCGGTCGATGCGCTGCTCGCCTCGCTGCCCGGCCCGTGATCCGCCTCAGCGGTCCTGCGGCGGCCGCTTCCACTCGAGCCCGGCCTGCCGCTCCACGTCGGTCAGCCAGGCCTGGAAGGCCCGGGCCTGATCCCGCTCGGCCACGGCTGCGATGCGACGCGTATCGAAGTCCGGATCGAGAAACTTCTGCCGCAACTCGTCGTCGGGCGGCGCGAACGACACCAGGCGGATCGCGTAGCACACGGTCCGCGGCTCGTTGAAGCCCACGGCCGTGCCGCCCGGTTCGAGCGCGAACACGGCCCGCATGAAGTCGTCGCCCGGCATCTCCAGCCCTTCCGGCTGCGACAGCGTCACGGGCGCGCCGAACGACGCCGAGCCTTGCGACAGCCAGGTGAACGGTCCCACGGTCGAGGCGGTGAGCGTCGTGCCCTGACGGCCCGCCACCACGTCGGCCAGCGTGCGGCCGTCGGTGGCCGCCGCGGCGATCTCCCTGGCGACCGCCTCGGCCTTCGGCCGCGCCTCGACGATCCGCCAGGCCCGCTCGACGTCGGCCCGCACGGCGGCGAATTCGGGCACGACGGCGGGAAAATCCGCCGTCTTCCAGCCGAGGTAGCGGTTGCCCGGCACGTCGCGGGTCTCCACCGGTCGCCACAGCGGCCGCTGGGCGCCGAAGAACAGGTCGGCCCACTGCTGCTGCCGAAACCCCAGCGCCGACTGGGGGTCGGCGGACAGCTGGAAGCTCGAGCCGATGCCCCCGGCCCGCAGCGCCTCGCCGAACGTCTGCCGCTCGGCACGGCCGGCCTTCAGGCCCTGCTTCTCCGCGATCATGTCGACGTTCGGCGGCAGGGGCTTGTCGGCCGCGCGGCCGCCCTCGGCCTGCCACCGCGACAGGTCCCGGGAGAAGCCCGACACGTCGGTCGTGACGGCCTGTTTCAGGCCGTCGAGCCGGCGGCGCACGGCGTCGGCGGCCAGCCGCTCGCGGACGTCGTCGCGAACCTTCTCCAGCGGTTCGACGCCATCGGCGGTCGCCGCGTCGTCTCCGGTCTTCTCCGCGGCGTCGGCGGACGGGGCCGCTCCGTCCGCGTCGGCTCCGGCTCCGGCTCCGGCGGCGTCTGCCGTCGCATCCGCCGCCCTGCGGTACTTCACGGGCATGAACACGTTCCTCGCGGGCCGCGCGGCCTTGGGTTCGGCCGCGGCGGGCGGGTCCGTCTCGGTCTTCGGCGTCTTGCTCCCCGCGTCGGGCTGCGCGGCTTCCGCCGCGGGCGCATCGCCCGCGGCCGGCTCTCGGTCTTCCGGCGTCCCGCCGTCCTTCGCGTCGGCCGTCGTCTTCGCGCGATACAGCCGGACCTTGTTCTCCTCGTAGAAGGACTCGATCGCCGCGTCGGTGACGTCCTTGGCCGCCGCGGCCTCGAGCTCCTTCAGGTCGGCCGCCAGCCACGCGTAGGAGATGCGGTGCGGCTCCTTGAAGCCCGGGTTCGGGCTGCGGTCGACGGGCAGGGCGTCCTTGTAGCGGTCGAAGAAGTCGCGGAGCTGCGCATCCTGCGGCGCGTCCACCTCGCCGGCGAGCGATTCGACGAGCACCGGCACCACCTCGACCGTGGCCTCCTGCTCGAGCCGCCGGAAGATGTCCCACCGGGCCCCCGGGGGCTCCCCGGCGAATCCGGCGAACGACAGCTGCCGCATGCGGTCGGCCGCGAGCACCTTCCGCAGCGCCGCGAACAGGTCGGCCGCCGAGACCGGCATCTGGCCGAGCCGCCGTCCGGCGAGCAGGGCCTCGAACTGCTCGGGCCGGACCATGTTGTTGGTCCACTGCTCCAGGAACAGGTTCACGGCGTCGTTGCCGATCACGATCCCGTTCGCCTCGGCCTCGCGGGCGAGCAGGGCCGTGCGGACCACGTCGGCTTCGCTCTCACCGAGCACCGCGGCGTCGCCGGGGTCGCGGCCCGACGCGGCGATCGCGTCGCGCAGGAATTGGTTGAGCACCATCCGCATCGCCACGTCCCGCTGGAGTTCACCCTCGCGGATGCCGCCCCCGCGCCACGTGGCCACGAGCGGATCGGCCGCGCCCGGGTCCGGGCCCATGTCGAGGAACGGCGGGAGCACGAAGAACGCCAGCATGGCCAGGATGGCCACCGCCACGAGCAGGGACCGCTGGTATTTGCGGAAGATGTCGAAGGAGCCGGCCATGGCACCGCCTGCGGCCCCTCGGGCGCCGGCGGACTGCCGAGGCTTGACAGGGCGAGAGAAGGGAGGGTAACGCTTTCAGGTCCGCGTCAGTCCCGGATTGTAGCGCCACACCGAAGGGCGCCAATCCCAGGCCGCCGCGCGGCGTGGCACGGGACGTGTCGCGTCGGCGAGTCCGAGTTCGACCCTCCGCCGAAGCATCCGATGGCCAAAAAGTCAGCCCGCCGCGCCGCCTCCCCCCGATCCCGTGGCGGCGCCGAGGCGGCCCGCGTGCCGGCCGGCCGCTACGAGCTCGTGATCGTCGAGAGCCCTGCGAAGGCCAAGACGATCGAGAAGTACCTCGGGCCCGGCTTCGTCGTGAAGGCCTCGGTCGGCCACATCCGCGACCTGCCGAGCAAGGCCCCCAAGGGCTCGAAGCAGCTGGTGCCCGGCGTGGACCTCGACCACGACTTCACCCCCACCTACGAGATCGACTCCGACACGGCGCGGACGGTCCCCGATCTCCGCCGGCTCGCCAAGGGGGCCAGCGAGATCTGGTTCGCCACCGACCTCGACCGCGAGGGCGAGGCCATCGCCTGGCACCTCACGCAGGTGCTCGGCGTCGATCCGCTGAAGGCCAAGCGGGTCACCTTCGACGCCATCACCAAGTCCGAGGTGCAGCGGGCCTTCCAGTCGCCGCGGCCGATCAACATGCCCCGCGTCGAGGCGCAGCAGGCCCGGCGGATCGTCGACCGGATCGTGGGCTACCGGGTGTCGCCGATCCTCTGGAAGAAGGTGTCGGGCGGGCTCTCGGCGGGCCGCGTGCAGAGCGTGGCCGCCCGGATCGTCGTCGAGCGCGAGCAGGAGATCCGCGAGTTCACGCCGGCCGAGTCGTGGGAGGTGACCTCCTGCATGACCTTCGACGCGGGCCGGTCGGCCGCCCTCCACGGCGAGTGGACGGCCTTCATGGGCCGGCGCGACGAGCGGGGCAGGCCGCCGCTGGTGCGTGAGCGGATGGCGTGGCTGGCCGACCAGCGGGCGCTGGCCTGCGACCTCGTGGAGCTCGGCGGCCGGTCGCTGTCGATCGAGGCCGAGAACACGTCGTCGGTCGACCTCGCCGGGTCCGCGCGGGCCGCGGCGGAGGCCGCCGGACTCATCGACGTGGAGGTGGTGCGGGAGACCGACGCCGACGGCAAGGGCCGCGGCCGCAACCTGGTGCGGATCACGGGCCGGCCCGACCCAGCCGCCCGCTACACCGTGGAGTCGATCGACGTCACGCGGACGAGGTCACGGCCTTTCCCGCCGTTCATCACGAGCACGCTCCAGCAGGCAGCCTCCAGCCGGCTGGGCATGTCGACCGACCGCACGATGCGGGTCGCGCAGCAGCTCTACGAGGGCATCGACCTGCCGGACGAGGGTCGCGTGGGCCTGATCACCTACATGCGGACCGATTCCACGAACCTGTCCCGCGAGGCCATCGACATGGCCCGCCGCTACCTCCAGGACCGACACGGCGCGGCCTACGTTCCCGAGAAGCCCCGCTTCTATTCGAGTTCCAACGAGAGCGCCCAGGAGGCCCACGAGGCGATCCGGCCCACCGACGCCTCCCGCGAGCCGGATCGCGTGGCCGCGGCCCTCACCGAGGAGCAGTTGAAGCTCTACAGGCTCATCTGGCAGTGCTTCGTGGCCTGCCAGGCCACCGACGCGGAGTGGGACTCGACCGCGGTCCGGCTGCGCCGCAGCGACCGCGACACCGGCGCGGTGTTCAAGACCAACGGCCGCGTGCTCCGCTTCGACGGGTTCTACCGCATCTCCGGCGCGCCCCGCGACGACGGCGACCAGGTGCTTCCCGACTTCGAGAAGGGGGCGGTGCTCGCGCCCTTCGACATCGAGCCGCGGCAGAAGTTCCAAGCGCCGCCGCCCCGGTTCACCGAGGCGACGCTCGTCAAGAAGATGGAAGAGGAGGGCATCGGCCGCCCCTCCACCTACGCGAGCATCATCAACGTCATCGAGGATCGCGGCTACGCGTACCAGCAGGACCGCCGGTTCCACGCCACGGCCCTCGGCGAGGCGGTGACGGGCTTCCTCAAGCGCGGCTTCCGCGAGCAGTTCATCGAGATCGGCTACACGCGGGAGATCGAGCAGGAACTCGACCAGGTGGCGGCGGGAAACAAGAAGTGGACCGACATGCTCCACGAGTTCCACGACGAACTCGAGCCCAAGCTCGGGTCGGCGCTCCAGGAACCGCACGAGAAGGCGCGGGCGGATCCCTCGCCCTACGCCTGCCCGCAATGCGGCCGCCGGCTGGAATACCGGCTGGGCAACAAGGGCGAATTCCTGTCCTGCAGCGGCTACAACGAGAAGATCCTGGAGCCGGTGCCGGAGCCGGTGGCCGCCAAGACCGGCACGAAGGGAAAGAAGAAGAAGAAGGCCGCCCGCAAGCCCAAGGAAGTGCCCGCCTGCTCGTTCGCGATGCCGGTCGACCGTCAGCGGCGGCCGCTGCTTCCGGAGCAGATCGACCTCCTCTCGCCGGCCGGCGTGGCCATGGTGAAGCGCACCGGGCGTTACGGCGACTTCCTGGTGGAGGACAAGCCGCGGCCGCCCAAGCGGGCAAAGGGCAAGGCCGCCGCCGGCGCACCCGTGGAGCCGCCCCCGTTCATCCTCAACCTCGACCGCAAGGGGGCGATCAAGTTTCCCGCGCCGCCGCCGCTGGTCACCGACATCGCCTGCCCCAAGTGCGGCGAGGTGATGAATCTTCGCGAGGGCAAGCGAGGCCCGTGGTTGGGCTGCCGGGCGTTTCCCAAGTGCCGGGGCCGCGAGGCCTTCACGAAGCTGCCCGAGCCCCGGCAGAAGGAACTCGAGGCCGCCCTCGCCGAGCACATGCGCGGCCAGACCAAGCTCTCGCTCACCCGCCGCGACGGCACGACGCCGGTGCCCGAGGGCACGCCGCTGGCCGACCTGAAGATGGAGGGGGGCATCGCCCACCTCGAGCCCTTCGCCGGCTGCTCGCCGCCGCCCCCCCGGGGGGTTGCGGGTTCGGGGCCTGCCGTGCGACCCGGGGGGCCGCACGACAGGCGGCTCCGTGCCGGCAGGCCGATTCCAATGGCCTCCCGCCCCCCTTCACCGGAGCCCCGCCATGCCCGCCTACGCTCCCGACTCCGTCACCCTGCCTGCGTCCACCGGCCACGGCTTCCTCATCGACATGGATGGGGTGATCTACCGCGGCAGCGAACTGATCCCCGGCGCCGACCGCTTCGTCCGCGATCTGCTCGACCTGCGGATCCCCTTCCTGTTCCTGACGAACAACAGCCAGCGGACGCGCCGCGACGTGGTGGCCAAGCTGCGGCGGCTCGGCATCGACGTCGACGAATCCCACATCTTCACCTGTGCCATGGCGACGGCGCGGTTTCTCGCCGCGCAGAAGCCGGCCGGCACCGCCTACGTGATCGGCGAGGGCGGCCTGCTCCAGGCCCTGCACCAGAACGGCTACGCCGTGGTGGACAGCGATCCCGACTACGTGGTCGTCGGCGAGGGCCGCGCCGTGACCTACGAGATGATGGAGACCGCGGTGCGGCTGGTGCTCCGCGGCGCGAAGCTCATCGCCACCAACCTCGACCCCAACTGCCCGACCCAGGCCGGCCTGCGGCCCGGGTGCGGCGCCGTCGTGGCGATGCTCGAGACCGCGACCGGCCGCCGGGCCCTGAGCGTGGGCAAGCCGAGCCCCGTCATGATGCGGATGGCGCGGAGCGAGTTGGGGGTCGACGCCTCGCGCACGACGATGATCGGCGACACCATGGAGACTGACATCCTCGGCGGGGTGCAGCTCGGCTTCCGCACGATCCTCGTGCTGTCCGGGGGCACCCGTCGCGAGGACCTCGACCGCTTCGCCTACCGGCCGGACATGGTCGTGCAGTCGATCGCCGAACTGTCCGCCGCCCAGCTGGCCGCCCCGGCCGCCCGCGACGTCGCCTGACCCCGAGGCATCACAGCCACGGAGGCGCGTCGATGAACGTGGTCGGGATGTCGTCGAGCGCCACGGCGTAGGCCGTGGCGTGGGAGCGGCAGTGCGAGATGCTCACGAGGATGCAGCGGATCCCCATCTTCTCGGCGATCTCCTGGGTGCCCCCCTGGAGGAAGGCCTGGGGCCGGCCGCCGGGGCCGTTGCGGATCTCGATGTCCCGCCAGGAGATGCCCTTCCGCCAGCCCGTGCCGAGCGCCTTGAGCACCGCCTCCTTCGCGGCCCAGCGGCCCGCGAAATGCTGCGTGGCCATCCGCCGGCTGCGGCAGTAGTCGATCTCGAGCTGCGTGTAGACCCGGCCCACGAAGAGCTCGCCGTGCCGCTCGATCATCTGGGCGATCCGCAGGCACTCCGTGATGTCGGTGCCGACGCCGAGCACGTTCACGGCCGCCTCCCTGCGCCGGCCGTGCCGGCCGCCGCCGCCCCCGTGCGGTCGATGCCGCAGGCCCGTCGCGCCCGGTCGAGCACCTCCCGCGCCTTGGCCCGCGCCTTCGCGGCCCCCGCGGCGAGGATCGCCTCGATGCGGCCCCGATCCCCCTCGATTTTCGCCCGGCGGGCCCGCGCGTCGGCGAAGAACCGCGCCGCCGCCTCCACCAGCGCCTTCTTCACCTCGCCGTAGCCGAAGCCGCCGCGGCGGTAGAGGTCGGCCATGGCCGCCCGCTCCTCGGGCGCGGCCATGAGCGCGTACAGCTGGAACAGGTGGTCGCCCTCGGGATCCTTCGCCGCCTCCATGGGCCGCGAGTCGGTCGTGATCCGCATGATCTTCTTCTTCTGCGCGGCCGGGTCCTCGAACACGTCGATCGTGTTCTCGTAGCTCTTGCTCATCTTCTGGCCGTCGGTGCCGGGCACCTTCGCGCCCCCCGCCACGAGCCGCGGCGCCGGCAGCGTGAACACGTCGCCATAGAGGTGGTTGAACGTGCCGGCGAGGTCGCGGCAGACCTCGATGTGCTGCACCTGGTCCTCCCCCACGGGCACGACCGTGGCGTCGTACGCGAGGATGTCGGCGGCCATGAGCACGGGGTAGGTGAACAGTCCCGCGTCGGCCGGCAGGCCGCGGGTCTTCTTGTCCTTGTAGGCGTGGCAGCGCTCGAGGAGCCCCATCGGCGCGACCGTCATGAGCAGCCAGGTGAGCTCCGTCACCTCCGGCACGTCGGACTGCACGAACAGCACGGCCCGCTCCGGGTCGAGGCCCAGCGCGACGAGGTCCACCGCCGCATCGTGGACGAGCCCCCGCAGCCGGGCCGGGTCCCGGACGGTGGTGAGGGCGTGGAGGTCGGCGTTGAAGTAATAGGCCTCGTCGGCCGCCGGGTGGGCCGCGGACCGGCTCGCCGGCGCGGCAGGCTGCAGGTCGATGTATTGCCGGATCGCGCCGAAGTAGTTGCCCCAGTGGAAGCGGCCCGTGGGCTGGATGCCGGAGAGGGCCCGGGTGGGCCGGGGCGGCCGCACAGCGGCCGGCGGGTCAGCGGGCATGGGCGGGGCTCCCGGCGGGTGACGGGCACGGGGCGGCGGCAGGCGGCGCGAGCGTGCCCACGACGTCGGCCACGCCGGCCGCGCCCAGTTCGGCCAGCGCCCGCGGCAGCTCGTCGAGCAGCCGCGTGGAGACCACGGGCTCGGCGAAGTTGGCGGTGCCCAGCTGCACGGCCGAGGCGCCCGTGACCAGGAACTCCATGACGTCATCGATCGTCATGATCCCTCCCACGCCGATGATCGGGACGTCGACCGCGGAGCGGACCTGGTGCACGCACCGCAGGGCGCTGGGCTTGATGGCCGGCCCCGACAGGCCGCCGACCACGTTGCCCAAGAGCGGCTTCCGCCGCCGCCAGTCCACCGCCATGCCCTGGCAGGTGTTGATGAGGGTGACGGCGTCGGCTCCGCCGTCGCAGGCGGCCCGGGCCACCGCCACGATGTCGGTGACGTTGGGCGTGAGCTTGGCGATCACCGGCAGCGCCGTCGCCCGCCGCACGCCGGCCACGACCGAGCGGCACGCCGCCGGGTCGGTGCCGAGGTCCACGCCGTGGCTCACGTTGGGGCAGGAGACGTTGAGCTCGAGCGCGGCGATGCCGGGCACGCCGTCGAGCCGGGCGGCGAGGGCCGTGAACTCGGCCTCCGTGGCCCCCGCGATGCTCACGATCACCGGGGCGCCGCAGGCCACCAGCCACGGCAACTGCCGCTCCAGGAAGGCATCGACGCCGTCGTTGTCGAGGCCGATCGAGTTGAGGAGACCGGCCGCCGTCTCGACGGTCCGCCAGGGCACGTTGCCCCGGCGCGGCTGCGGCGTGATCGTCTTGGGAATCACGCCGCCGAGCCGCCGCAGATCGACGAAGCCGGTCATCTCGCGGCCGTAGCCGAACGTGCCCGACGCGACCAGGATCGGGTTCGGCAGCCGCAGCCGGCCGAGCGTGACCGCAAGGTCCGGGGCGGCGGCGGACGGGCGGGGCGCCGCGGATGGCGGGCTGCCGGAAATGGCCATGGAGAACCGGGACGGGGTGCGCGACGTCGGTCGGAGTGTAGTGGGTCGGGTCTGCTTCCCAAGCCGGCCCCGGCCCCCCGCCCCGCCGAGGTGTCCGCGGGTGGCCGGGAAAGTCAGCCGGTTGTGTCAAGTTTGCCGGTTACGCCGCCGAGAGGGAGGAGGAAGAGGGTGTGGTGGCCGGGCCCGACGCCAGGCGGTTCGTTGACACTACTCCTTGGCAGACCTAGGCTTCCGACGCGTTTTCCTGCATCCGTGGCCGGTCCGGCGAGTGTCCGCGGGGGGCCCCGGAGCGGAGAGAGGTCGGCGGCCGTGACCACGAGCGACATCGTCCGGACGATCGCGGATCAGCTCGATCTTCCCCAGCTTCGCACCCGGCAGCTCGTGCAGCGGACCTTCGACGCCATCATCGAGACGCTGGTGCGGGAACAGCGGGTGGAACTGCGGAATTTCGGGATCTTCCAGATCAAGAAACGGGAGGAACGCACGGCCCGGAACCCCCGCACGGGGGAGC
>JBJTIV010000340.1:0-2083 GCA_046095145.1 Planctomycetaceae bacterium | reverse complement strand
GCGGCTACGGCGGCGGTGGCGGCGGTGGCTATGGCGGTGGCGGCGGCGGTGGCCGCGGCTACGGCGGCGACCGCTACTGATCGCGACGCATTCATACGCAGCGCATCGCGGGAGCCGGTCTTCCCCGACCGGCTCCCGCGGGCCTGCGGACGACACCGGCTTCAGCCGGTGACGGAGACGGTTTCAAGACACTGACGGTTCTGCGACACGACACGAACGAGAGGGTATGGCGATGGCCTTCGGCGGTCCCCGGGCGAAGACGGCGAAGATGGCGCGGAAGAAGGCGAAGCCGCGCGCGAAGGTCAAGCGGCGCGATCCGATCTTCATCGACGGCGCCCGGCCCCGGCCGCTGTACGTCGACTACAAGGATCTCGAGCTCCTTGGCAAGCTCGTGAACCGGCAGGCCAAGATCCTCGGCCGGCGGAAGACCGGCTGCACCGCGGCCAGCCAGCACGCCGTCACGCAGGCGATCAAGCGGGCCCGGTTCATGGCCCTGCTGCCCTACGTGGGCGAGTGAGCCCGTGGCGGGGCCGTTCACGACCCGCCGCCGCGTCGAATTCCGCGACACCGACGCCGCCGGGATCGTCCACTTCTCGGCGTTCTTCCTCTGGATGGAATCGGCCGAGCACGAGCTCCTGCGGTCGTGCGGCATTCCCGTCGTCGAGCCCGGCGCGGGCGGTCCCGGAGTCGACGCGAGCTGGCCGCGGGTGTCGGCGGGCTGCGACTACGTGAGCGCGGTGCGCTTCGGCGACGAGGTCGACGTGGCCGTGAGCGTGGAGAAACTCGGCACGTCGAGCATCACCTACGGCTTCGCCTTCACGCACGCCGGCGCGCCGGTGGCCAAGGGCCGCGTGGTCGCCGTCCGCTGCCACCTGCGGCCGGGACGCCGGCTCGAGGCGGTGCCGATCCCCGACGACATCGCCGCGCGGCTCACGCCGTTTCGCACGGCCGCAGGATGACGCCGCGCTGACTGCGCGGCTCCGGAGGCCGACGTGCTGGAGGTCGACCGCGTCTCGAAGACGTTCCCCGCGGCCGGCGGGCCGCTCGCGGCGCTCGTGGACGTGTCGCTGGGTCTCGCGCCCGGCGGGCGGCTCGCGATCATGGGGCCCAGCGGCTCGGGCAAGAGCACCCTCTTGGCGATCGTCGGCGGGCTCGAGCCGCCGACATCGGGCGCGGTGCGGCTCGACGGCGTCGACCCCTACGCGCTCGACGCCGCGGGGCGGGCCGACTTCCGCAACAAGCGGGTCGGCTTCGTGTTCCAGGATCACCACCTGCTCGGCGGCTGTACGGCGCTCGACAACGTGGTGCTGCCCGCGCTCGCCGGCGGGCCGGCGGGCCGCGACCTCGTGGCCCGCGCCGGGCGGCTGCTCGAGCGCGTGGGCCTCGGCGGCCGCGCCGATCACCTGCCGGCGGAACTCTCGGGCGGCGAGCGGCAGCGGGTGGCGGTGGCCCGGGCCCTCGTGATGTCGCCGCGGCTCGTGCTCGCCGACGAGCCCACCGGCCAGCTCGACGGGCGGACCGCCGCGGCCGTGGCCGACCTGCTCGTGGAACTGGTGGCGGAGGCGGGCGGGATGCTCGTGGTGGTGACCCACGCCGAGTCGATCGCCGCCCGGGTGGGGACCGTGCGGCGGCGCGTGGACGGGCGGCTCGAGCCATGACGCCGCCGCGGAGGGACGAGGCCGGCATGGCCCGGCGGTCGTTGCCGGCGCTGGCCGCGGCGCTCGCCCGCGCCTGGTGGCCGCAGGTGGCCGCACTGGCGGCGGCCGCCGCAGTGGTCGCGGCCACGATCACCGGCGCGCTGGGCGTGGGCTCGGCCCTGCGGCGCGGACTCCGCGAGCTGGCGCTCGAGCGGCTCGGCGGCATCGAGGCCGCCGTGCTGACCGACGACGTCTTTCGCACGGCACTCGCCGCGGAGCTCGGCGGGACGGCGGGCGGCGCGGTGCCGGCGATCGTGGCCGAGGTGCGCGTGGAGACGACCGGCTCGGCGCGCGGCGCCGTGCGGGCCGCGCTCCTGGCGTGTGACGACCTGGCCGCGCTCGGCTTTCGCGGCGTCGAGACGCCGCGGGGCGACCGCGTGCTCGTC
>JBJTIV010000339.1:0-7472 GCA_046095145.1 Planctomycetaceae bacterium | reverse complement strand
CTGCCTGCCGGAGTTGTGCATCTCGGGCTACGGCTGCGAGGACGCGTTCCTCGCGCCGGGCACGGCCCGCATGGCATGGCGGGTGCTCGACGAGATCGTGCCTCACGCCCGCGGCATCGCCGTGGCGGTCGGACTGCCCGTGCGGTTCGAGACCGTCGTCTACGACGCGGCCGCGCTCGTGGTCGACGGCCGGCTCGCGGGCGTCGTCTGCAAGCAGCATCTCGCGGGCGACGGCCTCCACTACGAGCCCCGCTGGTTTCGCCCCTGGCAGCCAGGCCGGATCGACGTGCTCGCGGTCGAGGGCCGGGAGGTGCCGATCGGCGACCTGCGGTTCGATCTCGGCGGCGTGCGGGTCGGCTTCGAGATCTGCGAGGACGCCTGGGTGGCCGACCGGCCGGGCGCGCGGCTGGCGGCCCGCGGGGTGGACGTGATCCTCAATCCCTCCGCGAGCCACTTCGCCTTCGGCAAGGACGAGATCCGCCGCCGGTTCGTGGCCGAGGGCTCGCGGGCCTGCGGGGCCGCCTACGTCTACGCCAACCTCGCCGGCAACGAGTCCGGGCGGACGATCTACGACGGCGGCGTGATCGTCGCCAGCGGCGGCGCGATCGTGGCCGCCGGGCGCCGCTTCCCGTTCGGCGACGCGGCCCTGACCGCCACCGTGGTCGACGTCGACGCAAACCGGCTCGTGCAGGCCCGCATGGCGGCGCCCGAGCCGGTGGACGACGGCGCGGCCCGCGTGGCCGTGGCCTTCGCGCCCCGGTCGCTCGCCCCCGCGCGGGAGCCGGCCGGCGACCGGCGCGACGCCTGGGAGCGCGGGCCGCACGCGAAGGAGGAGGAGTTCGCGCGGTCCGTGGCCCTGGGCCTGTTCGACTACCTGCGGACGAGCCGCTCCCGCGGCGCCGTGGTGTCGGCCAGCGGCGGCGTCGACTCCTCGGCGGTGGCCTGCCTCGTGGCGCTGGCGATCCGGTTCGCGGCGGCCGAGTCGCAGCCGGCCGCCATCGCGGCCAGGCTCGGCCGCGGAGACCTCGCCGCGGGGCTGCCGGCGGATCGCGAGGCGGCACTCGCGGCGCTCGTGGGGGCGCTGCTGACCTGCGTCTACCAGTCCACGGCCAATTCCGGCGACGTCACGCGGGCCGCGGCCCGCGGCGTGGCCGCGGCGCTCGGCGCGACGTTCCACGAGTTCGACGTCGATGCGATCGTGCGCGGCTACGAGCGGCTCGCCGCCGCCGCCGTGGGCCGGCCGCTGTCGTGGGAGCGCGACGACGTGGCGCTCCAGAACGTGCAGGCCCGGGCCCGCTCGCCGGGCGTGTGGATGCTGGCCAATATCACCGGATCGCTCCTGCTCTCGACGAGCAACCGATCCGAGGCCGCCGTGGGCTACGCGACCATGGACGGCGACACCTCCGGCGGCATCGCGCCCCTGGCCGGCATCGACAAGGCGTTCCTGCGGCGCTGGCTGGTGTGGCTGGAGCGGCACGGCCCCGAGGGCATCGGCCCGATCCCCGCACTCGCCGCGGTCAACGCGCAGGCGCCCACGGCCGAGCTGCGGCCGCCCGCGGCGGGCCAGACCGACGAGGCCGACCTCATGCCCTACGACGTGCTCGACCGCGTCGAGCGGTGTGCGATCCGCGACAAGCAGACGCCGCTCGAGGCCTGGCGACGGCTGGTGGTGGAGTTTCCGGGGCACGAGCCGGCGCAGCTCGCGCGGTGGACGGAGCGGTTCTTCACGCTCTGGAGCCGCAACCAGTGGAAGCGGGAGCGGTATGCGCCCTCGTTCCACGTCGACGACGAGAACCTCGACCCGAAGACCTGGTGTCGGTTCCCGATCCTCTCCGGCGGCTTCGCGCGGGAGTTGGCCGAGCTCCGCGCCGCCGCGGGAGCCTGAGTCCCCGCGGGAACCGGCCTCGCCGGGGACCGGCATGATGCAAGCCCCCGGCGGAAGCCGGGGGACACCGGGCGCGAAGGCCACCCCGTTGGCCATGCGGCTTCGGGTCGCAGCATGGTGCCCGGGCTCGCGGCATGCTCACGGAGTCCCGTCGCTTCCGCTCCGGGCTCGAATGACATGGTCCCGCGCTGGCGGAAAAGACGTTGTCCAACTGGCCTCGCCGGGGACCGGCTGCGTCGCTAGAGTCCGCCGTCTGCCCGGCTTGCCACACGGAGCCCCCCCATGCCCCGCTTCCGCGTCGCCCTGTTCGCCGCCGTGGCCAGCGCGACCGTGGCCCGCGGGCAGTCGACCCAGCCGCCCGCTCCCCTGCCGCGGGTGGCGGCCGTCGCGCCACCCGCCGTCGCGCAGCCGCCGGCCCTGTCGCCCCAGGAGCAGGCGCAGCTCGACCAGCTGCTCGCCGCCTGGGAATCCCGCAACGCCGCCGTGAAGACCTGGTCGTGCACCTTCCGCAAGTGGGAATACAACGCCTGGAGTCCGGCCGACGCCGCGGGCGAGCGGCTGGCGTTCGCCGAGAGCACCGGTGAGCTCAAGTACGCCGCGCCGGACAAGGGGCTCTTCCACGTGAAGGCATCGAAGCAGTGGAGTCCCGAGGCCCGCCGCTACGAGGTTCGCGGCGGCGACGCGGGCGAGCACTGGGTGTGCAACGGCGAAAGCATCTACGAGTTTCGGCACACGGAGCGGCAGCTCCGCGAGACGAAGCTGCCCCCCGAGATGCGCGGCAAGGCGATCAGCGACGGTCCGCTGCCCTTCGTGTTCGGCGCGAAGGCCGACACGCTCAGGAAGCGCTACTGGATGCGGATCATCACGCCCCGCGACGTCCGCGATCAGATCTGGCTCGAGGCGCTGCCGCGCTACCAGGCCGACGCCGCCAACTTCTCCAAGGTGGAGCTGATCCTGCAGGCCCGCGACCTGATGCCGTTCGCGATCCAGATCTTCAAGCCGGGCGGCCAGGATCGCGACGTCTACCAGTTCGACCCCACCACGAACCTCATCGACAAGGGGCTCGACCTGATCCGCGACTTCGCCCGGCCGGCACCCCCCTTCGGCTACACCCACGTGGTCGAGGATGCGAGCGGCCCGCCGCGGTGAGCGGTCGTTCGCCGCGGCGGCGGGAACGGGGCTATACTCGCGGCGGCCCACGTCCGAGGCAGCGATGCCGTTCGTCGATCCCAAGCACCCTCTCTTCCAGCTGCTTCAGCGCGACCGCCGCTACACGCTCGAGGCCTACTTGTTCGTGCTCGAGTCGCTGTCGTACGCCCAGGAGTCGCTGGGCCTGGGCCAGGAGCCGGCGATCGAGGAGCTCGAGCCGCTGCCCGGCGGCGAGGCCGAAGCCGGAGGGACGGCGCGGGGTCGCCGCGCCCGCGGTCGCAAGCAGGAGGCGGAGCGGCACGTGTCGGGGCAGCAGTTGTGCGAGGCGGCGCGGCTCTACGGCCTGCAGCAGTACGGCTTCCTGGCGCCGACGGTGCTGGCCTCGTGGGGCATCCGCGCCACCGACGACCTCGGTGAGATCGTCTTCAACATGATCGAGATCGGCCAGATGCGCAAGACCCGGTCGGACAAGCGGGAGGACTTCCGCGGCGTGTTCGACTTCGCGGAAGGCTTCGCCCGCGATCTGTCGTTCGTCGGCCCCGACTCGGTGTGAGGGGGAGCGATGGCTGAGCGGCTCGCGTGGACGGCGCTGGTGGCGGTCGCGGCCGCCGAGGCCGGGTGGCTCGCCTGCCTGGCCTGGCTGGCGTGGCGCGGATGACGAGGGCCGGCCGTAGGCCGGAATGACCGATGGCCGCGTTCGGGTCCGTGCCGCCGCTCTGGCCGGCGCTCGTGCCGCCGGGCCTCTACCTGCTGGCCATCGCGGCGCGGCACCTGCGCCGCACGCCCACGGCGGCGGGCGGCGCCTGGGATCTGGGGCTGCTCGCCGCGGCCCTGGCGCCGCTGGTGCTCGTCGGGCCGGTCGAACTGCTGCAGGCGGCTGGCGCGCGGGGCTTGTGGCGGTCGCTCCTGCCGCTGGTGTTCGTGGCGCTGGCGGCCTGCCTCGTCGTGCTGGCGTCGCGGCCGCGGCTCGTGGTGTCGAACATCACCCTCGAGCAACTGCGGCCGGTGGTGGCCCAGGTGGCCATGGCCCTGGATCCCGCGGCCCGCTGGGCCGGCGAGACGGTGGCGCTCCCGGGCCGCGACGTGCAGGTGCATCTCGATGCACGGGGCGCGATGCGCAGCGTGAGCCTCGTGGCCGTGGGCACGCGGACGTCGCCGGAGGGCTGGACCGAGTTCAGCCGCCGGATGCGGGCCGCGGTGCGGCGGGTGCCGGTGCGTCCGAGCCCGTGGGCCGCGGTGTTCGCCGCGTTGGGGGTCGGCTTCCTGGCCGCTGCCGCCTGGCTCGCGTGGCGCAGCGTCAGCGCGGCTTGACCAGCCGCTTGCGGCCGGCCCGCGCCGTGATCTCGGGGCAGCACTCGGCCACGAGCCGCGTCATCGTGTTGAGCGACACGCCGAGCAGCTCGGCCGCCCGGCCGCGGTGCCCCTCGGTCTTGACGAGCGCCTGCCGCACGGCGAGCCGCCGCAGTTCGTCGAGGTTGAACACCGGCACAGGCCTCTCCGCCGGCTGCGGCGGGGCGGTCGGCGGGGCGTCCGCCTCCTCCACCACCGCGGCCGTGGCCGCCGCGTCGCCGGCCCCGCCCGACAGCAGCTCGTCCATGACCCGGTCGATGCGGTCCTCGAAGATGTAGGCCCGCTGGATCGTCTGGGCCAGCTGCCGCACGTTGCCGGGCCACGGATAGCGGACCAGCCGCTCCAGCAGGTCGGCCTCGGGCTGCCACAGCGGCCGGTCGTACTCGTAGGCGAAGAACGCGGCGAAGTGCTCGATGAAACGCGGGATGTCGTCGGCCCGCGCCCGGAGCGGCGGGACGGAGAGGTGGACGGTGGTGAGGCGGTAGTAGAGATCCTCGCGGAAATTGCCCGTCTCGACCTCGGCGTCGAGGTCCCGGTTGGTGGCCGCGATCACCTGCACGTCGACGCGGTGATCCTCGGACGAGCCGACGGGGGTCACGTCGCCCCGCTGCAGCACCCGCAGCAACTTGGGTTGCAGTTCCACAGGCATCTCGCCGATCTCGTCGAGGAACAGCACGCCGCCGTGAGCCGCGCGGAAGCCTCCGAGCGACGGACCCTGGGCACCGGTGAACGCGCCCTTCTCGTGGCCGAAGAGCTGGCTCTCGGCGATCGTGGCCACGAGGCCGCCGCAGTTGATCGCCACGAACGGCTTCTCGCGCCGCGGCCCCGCCGCGTGGATGGCGCGGGCGACCTCCTCCTTGCCGCAGCCGGTCTCGCCCGTGACGAGCACCGGGCACTGGAACTCCGCCACGCGGCTGATCGACTCCTCGAGGTGTCGCATCGCGGCCGACACGCTCTCCAGTCGCGGCCAGCGCTTGTCGGCACGGCTCACCGCGCGGGACGGTCGCGCGTAACCGCCTTGCAGGCTCGTGGCGACGTGGGCCGATTCCATGCTGGCTAGCGCTGTGGGCCGACGCGGTGTGGTCGAATTCCGTCGAGGAATCCCCAAACCCACGCCGCTCCTAGATATAGCCGATTTCACCATAATTGCGAATGAATTTCGGCGTTTTAGGGAAATCGACGAAAAGGCCTGTTTACCAAGGCCTGAATGCCACCAGGGGCCCCATCCGAGAGGGCCTCTGGCGTGGTGTCCCAGGCCAAGGGGAGCCGGGCCGACCCCTCCGGTGCGTCGGGGAGCCCGCCGCGCGTGGCCGCGTGAGCCGGCGGCCGGTTCAATTGAGGGGGTTTCGCCGGCCTCTCCCACCCCGAATCCGCCCCACGTGGATCCCACGGTCGAACACGCGCAGATGCTGCTCGACTCGTTCGCCCGACTGCTGGGCCGCGAGTTGATGTCGCGGGCGGGTTCGGCGGCGGAGCAGGCCGACCGGCTCCACCACGCGGCGTTCGTCGTCGTGTCCCACGGCGCCCAGGCCGATCCGATCCTCTCATACGGCAATGCGGCGGCGCTGGCGCTCTGGGAGATGACCCCGGAGGAATTCGTGCGCACGCCGTCGCGGCTCACCGCCGAGCCGGTGCATCGCGACGAGCGAGCCCGGCTCCTGGACCGCACCCGGCGGCACGGCTCCGTGGACGACTACGCCGGCATTCGCGTCTCCAAGACCGGCCGCCGCTTCAGGATCGAGCAGGCGATCATCTGGAACCTGACGGATGCTCGCGGCATCCACCGCGGCCAGGCCGCGACGTTCGATCGCTGGACGCCGCTGGACGGCTGACCGGACCCTGGCCTCGGCTCCCGCGCCGATACGAGCGGCCCGGGGGTGTGCGGCGGTCGGCGGACGTCAATAATGGTGGCACCTCCGGAGACATGACCATGCTCGACGTGAAGATGGGCCTCGTGACGGCGGTGGTGGTGGCGTGCGGATTGGCCATGAACCTCGCCCACGGGGCCTCGCCGCTTGCGGGCGAGATGAAGTCGCTCGCCGGCGAACCGGTCGATCTGGCCGCCTACAAGGGCAAGGTCGTGCTCGTCGTCAACGTGGCCAGCCGCTGCGGCTACACCAGGCAGTACGCCGGCCTCCAGAAACTCTACGACGCACACAAGGACAAGGGCTTCGTGATCCTCGGCTTCCCGGCCAACGACTTCGGCGCGCAGGAGCCCGGCAGCGACGCGGAAATCGCCGAGTTCTGCTCGACGAAGTACGGCGTCACGTTTCCGATGTTCGCGAAGATCACGGTGAAGGGCGACGGCAAGCCGCCGCTCTACGCGGCGCTCACCGACGCCGTCGAGCCGAAGGGCGAGGTGGCCTGGAACTTCGAGAAGTTCCTGATCGGCAGGGACGGCACCGTGGTGGGCCGGTACAAGTCGGGCGTGGCGCCGGACAGCACGGCACTCGTCAAGGCGATCGAGGCGGAACTCGCGAAGGAGTGAGCGAACGGCCCGGAGTCCCGTCGAGGAGGAGGAATAATCCGGAGCGGGATCGCCCAATGACCCGGAGGCCCGTCGAGGGCGGAGGAGTAATCTGGAGCGGGATCGCCCAACAACCCGGAGTCCCGTCGAGGAGGAGGAATAATCTGGAACGGTATCGCCCAATGCCCCGGAGTCCCGTCGCTTCCGCTCCGGGCTTGTAGGCTCCGGGCTTGCGTGAGAGCGGCGTGCGTTTGGCGATGTCATGCAAGCCCCCGGCGGCAGCTGGGGGACTCCGGGCATGAACACCACCGCACCATCCATGCGCACCCGGGTCGCCTCCGCCTGGGTCGTGCCGTGAGCGGTCACCTGCCACCCTGCGCGGGCCTCTCCGCGGCCCGTTGACCGGCCCTGCAGGACGGGTATCTTGCAGGCTCTTTCCGGGGCCTTTTCCCGGGCCTGCGACCAGGAGAGCCCGACCTTGGCGGACGACCGGAATACGGCCGACGAGACTCCGGCCGGGGGCGGTGCGGAGGGTGCCGGCGACGGGCTCCGTGACGTGTCCGGCGGCCGGCTCATCGGACTGCCGATCGAGCAGGAACTCAAGGACAGCTACCTCACGTA
>JBJTIV010000338.1:0-2094 GCA_046095145.1 Planctomycetaceae bacterium | reverse complement strand
GGCGAGCCTGCCGAGCGGGCCTCGTGGCTGATCGGCGCCGCCTGCACCGCCGACCCGGCCCTCGGCACCGACCCGCAGCCCGACCACATGGACCGGCTCTACGACGGCCCGGCCGACTCGGGCGGCGTGCACCTCAATTCCGGCATCCCCAACCGCGCCTTCGTGCTCGTGGCCAAAGCCCTCGGCGGCCCGGCTTGGGAGCGTGCGGGCCGCATCTGGTACGACGCCATGCTCCAGCTCTCGCGCACGAGCACCTTCGCCGACATGGCGACGCTCACGGCCCAGATCGCCGGCGACCGCTTTGGCACTCCCGTGCGCAAGGCCGTGAAAGCCGCCTGGCGGAAAGTCGGCCTGTGAGGCGGCTCGGCGGCCTTAGCGGACCGGGCCGGGCGTCGATCCGGCGGCCACCCGCTCGAAGGAACACCCCGTCAGGTCACCCTGACGGCTGGCATGCTCGATCGTGATCGAGACCACACGTCCAGCGGTGTCGAGATCGGCATACAGGTCCTCGGCGAGTTCCCGCGTCTCATGCGCTGGGGTTGAGCCGAACTCGATCACGGCCGTGTCGGTGTCCTCAAAGTACCTGACCCGCATCGCCATGTTCCTCGAAGTCTCGGTCAAAGAACGCATTGTGAATGGTCCGGCCGTCGGCGAGCAGGATCACCCGCAGTGCCCGCCCGCCGGCCTCGTCGATCCGCTTCCAGCGACGCACGCGGCCATCGGCCTGGATCTCCTCGCGATCGGGGTACACCACGACCCGTTCGATCCACTCATCTCGAATGATACCGCGATCCGGCCTCGTGCGGACAAACCGGAAGTAGGCAGTGGTTGGACGGTCGAGCATCGACTGGCCCCGTTGCTTGAGAAGTGTACAGATATACACTTCTGCGGCAAGAGGGCGCGGTCACTCCCCGATGATCTTCACGAGCACCCGCTTCGGGCGGCGGCCGTCGAACTCGCCGTAGAAGATCTGCTCCCAGGGGCCGAAGTCGAGCCGGCCCTGGGTGATCGCGACCACCACCTCGCGACCCATCACCTGCCGCTTCAGGTGCGCGTCGGCGTTGTCCTCGCCGGTACGGTTGTGACGGTAGACCTTCGGGTCGGCGTCGAACGGCGCGAGCTTCTCGAGCCAGCGGGCATAGTCGTCGTGGAGGCCCGACTCGTCGTCGTTGATGAACACGCTGGCCGTGATGTGCATCGCGTTGACGAGGCACAGGCCCTCGCGCACGCCGGAGCGCGTCACCGCCTCCGCCACCTGTGGCGTGATGTTCACGAATCCCATGCGGGCGGGAATCGTGAACGTGAGGTGCTCGGTGAGGGATATCATGGCGGGAGTCTAGCGGACCCGGTGGCGATGGGGTTGCCCATGCCGCCTCGCCCGGACGCTCGGTGGTGGGTCGGGGTTGCCCATGCCCCGTCGCCGGACGCGCGCTACGCCCATCCTGGGCTCCGCTCGCTCGGTGCCGGCTGCGCTGCGCCATCCATGGCTCCGCTTGCCGCCAACGCCGGCTCTCAGGGCGATGGGCAACCCCTCGCGGCTCCCTCTCCCTCATCCAAGCCCGGAGCGGCAGCGACGGGACTGTGATCACGGCACGTCTCGGCATCCTGCCGAACGTGCCTTGGCCGGCATCCGCCGGCTGTCATCAACCCGGCCCTCCAGGCCTGACCCCGGATGTCAATTATCCAAGCCCGGAGCGGCAGCGACGGGACTCCGGGTCATTGGGCGAGACCGCCAATGATTTTTCCTCCTCCTCGACGGGACTGTGATCACGGCACGTCTCGGCATCCTGCCGAACGTGCCTTGGCCGGCATCCGCCGGCTGTCATCAACCCGGCCCTCCGGGCCTGACCCCGGATATCCGTCATCCAAGCCCGGAGCGGCAGCGACGGGACTCCGGGCTATTGGGCGAGACCGGCAACGATTTTTCCTCCTCCTCGACGGGACTCCGGGTCGTTACGCGAACCCGCCCATGCATGGCCGGTCGGACGGCGCGCATGCCCGGTGTCCCCCGGCTGCCGCCGGGGGCTTGGATCGGCGGCACGCGGCTCGCCGATTGCCGCCTACATCTCGGCGAGTTCCGGGTGGAGCTTGTCC
>JBJTIV010000337.1:0-5297 GCA_046095145.1 Planctomycetaceae bacterium | reverse complement strand
GGCCGGTGCTGCTCGCGCTCGGCGGGATCGGGCTCGTGCCGGTCGGCGCCGCGGCGCTGGGCCGTGCCGCCGAGGTGCGGGGCGGTCGCTCGACGGCGCTCGGCTGGCTCGCCGGGTGCGGCGGCCTCACGGTGGCGCTCGCGGCGGCCTTCGCCGCCCCGCAGGTGGGCCGGGCCACCGGCGTGCGCGAACTCGTCGCCGTCTTCCAGGGCCGAGGCGACGCCGACGCCGGACGGCACGATGCGCCGACCGTCTGGAGCAGTTACCGCTGCAGCGTGCCGACGCTCGTCTACTACACGGGCGCCGCGGCCCGCGGCGAGCGCGTGGCGCCGCTGGCCAAGCCCCACGAGGCCAAACGCTTCCTCGAGAAACGGCCGCGGGCCCACGTCGTCGTGCCGGCGAGGAGGCTCGCGGAACTGCTCGCCGTCGCCCCGCCGGGCCACCGCGTGCTGGCCCGGGTCCCCGCCGTGGCGGGCTATCGGGAGCTCGTGCTCGTCGGTCCCGCTGACGATCGCGGCCCGGCGTCACTGGCCGAGAGTCCCACGGAGGCCCGCTTGCGATGACGACTCCCTCCCCGCGGCCGCTGCGGCTGCGGCATGCCGCGCCGCTCATCGACGTCTCGGTGGTCATTCCCATCCACGACGAGCGCGACAACCTCGAGCCGCTGCTGGAGGCGCTCGACGCGCACGTGCCGGCGGCGGGCCGGCACCACGAGTACGTGCTGGTCGACGACGGCTCCACCGACGGCTCGGGCGAGCTCCTCGACCGGCTGGCGGCGCGGCGACACGACCTCGCGGTCGTGCACCTGCGGCGCTGCTTCGGCCAGACCGCGGCCCTCGACGCCGGCATCCGCGCCAGCGGCGGCGACGTGCTCGTGTTCATGGATGCCGACCTGCAGAACGACCCCGCCGACGTGCCCGCGATGCTGGCACGGCTCGAGCAGGGCTACGACGTGGTGCACGGCTGGCGCCGCGAGCGGCACGACGTGTTCTGGTCGCGCCGGCTGCCGTCGATCGTGGCCAACGGGCTCATCCGCCGGCTGACCGGCGTGCGGGTCCGCGACCTGGGCTGCGCGATCCGCGTCATGCGCCGCGACCTCGCCGAGGAGCTGCCGCTCGAGGGCGACATGCACCGCTTCATCGCGGTGCTGGCCGACGCCCGCGGCGCCCGCTGGACCGAGATGCCGGTCCGCCACCGGCCGCGGACCCGGGGCGCCTCGAAGTACGGGCTCTCCCGCACGTTCAAGGTGATCGTCGACCTGGTCATGCTCTGCTGGGTCACGCGGCTGGCCGTGCCGCTGACGCGGCTGCTCGTGGGCGGAGGCCTGGCGCTCGTAACGCTCGCCGCCACGCTCCCGGCGGCGGCCCTGGTGCTCGCCGTCGCGGGCCGCACGATCCTCTGGCCGGCCTGGGCGGCGGCGACGGTCGCGGCCGCGGTCGGCGGCGCGACCATGGCCGGCGTGGGCATCGCGGCCGCGACGAGCGCCTCGACGTGGTGGCACGCGCGCGGGTTGCGCCCCTGGAGCGCACGGGAGGCGCCGGCGCCGGCCGACGAGCGCGGGCGGCGCGCGGCCTGACCGCGATTCGCGGAGCCGCGGAGGGCTGCGTATACTCGTCGCGATCGTCTCGTGTCGCGTCGGTGCCGCATGCGGGCCCAACATCAACTGCTCCACAGCCGGGCCCGGGTGCGGCCGCGCCATGCCGTGTGTCCGCTCGAGGGCTATCCGCTCTCGCGGCTGCCCCACTGGCCCGACGTCGAGGCCCGCGTGCTCGCGTCGCCCGCCCTCGGGGCGTCGTTTGTCGAGACCCTCGTCGATCCGCGAAAGGGGCAGGGGGGCGCGGCGCGGGCCGACGGCCGCGTCGAGACCTTCTATTACGTCGTGTCGGGCGCCGGGGAGCTCACCGTGGACGGCCGCAGGCACGCCCTGGCCACCGGTGGCTACGCGCTCGTGCCCCCGACGGCGGACCACGGGTTCACCGCCACGGCCGACGCCCGGCTCATCCTGCTCAAGAAGGCCTACGAGCCGCTCGCCGGCGTGACTCCGCCGGGTCTGCTCGTCGGCGACGCCGCGAAGGTCCCGGGAGCGGTCTACATGGGGGACGAGGGCGCGCGGCTCCAGACCCTGATCCCGGACGAGTTGCCCTACGACCTGGCCATGAACATCTTCACGTTCGAGACCGGCCATTCGCTGCCGGTCGTGGAGACCCACGTGATGGAGCACGGCCTCTGGTTCCTCCAGGGCAAGGGCCTCTACTATCTCGACGACACCTGGATGGAAGTCGAGCGCGACGACTTCATCTGGATGGGCCCCTACGTGCCGCAGTCGTTCTACGCGACCGGCCCCGGTCCCGCGAAGTATCTCTATTCCAAGAACGTCAACCGCGACATCGCCGTCTGACCGGCGCGACACGAGGAGCCCCATGCAGGAAAAGATCTGGCGCGACGCCGACGTCTCGATGACGCCGCTCGAGGGCAAGACCGTGGCGGTGATCGGCTACGGCATCCAGGGCAAGGCCCAGGCGGCCAACGCCCGCGACAGCGGGGTGAAGGTGAGCGTGGGCACCCGGCCCGAGGGCGAGTCGGCGAGCCGGAAGCAGGCGCTGGCCGACGGCTTCGAGACCTTCTCGATCGCCGAGGCCACCTCGCGGGCCGACGTGCTCTTGATCGAGCTCGCCGACCCGGCCCAGCCGCCGATCTGGAAGGCCGACATCGCCCCCCACCTCTCGGCGGGCAAGACCGTCTGCTTCTGCCATGGCTTCAACGTGCTCTACGGCGCGATCACGCCCCCCGCGGACGTCAACACGGTGCTGTTCGTGCCCAACGCGCCGGGCCACTTCGTGCGGCAGAAATACCTGGCCGGCGAGGGCATCTACGGCTGCGTCGCGGTCGATCACGACGCCACCGGCGACGCCCTCCAGATCGCCCTGGCCGTGGCCAAGGCGGTGGGGAGCACGCGGGCCGGCGTCGTCGAGATGTCGTTCCAGCACGAGACGGAGGGGGACAACTTCGAGGAGCAGATCCTCTACGGCGGCGCGATCCACCTCATGCGGATGTGCTTCCAGACGATGGTCGACAACGGCTACCCGCCGAGCTTCGCCTACGCCAAGGCGATCCGCTCGCTCCGCAGCGTGATCGACGTGATGGACGAGGTGGGCATCGAGGAATACATCAGCCGCCGCTGCAGCCGCACGGCCGAGTTCGCCATCCGCACCCGCGGCCCGCGGGTGGTGAACGAGGAGGCGATCCGGGAGATCTTCCGCGAGACCGAGCGGGGCGAGTTCGCCCGCGACTGGATGCAGGAGTGGGCGCTCGGCATGCCCACGCTCCACCGCCTGCGGCGGACCGCCGCCGAGAGCCGGATGGAGCGGACCGGCCACGAGTGGCGGCGCGAGTTCGGGAGCTGATCTTCACGTCAACAACGCCATCCATGGCCTTTTTCACATGGTCGACCGCGGGCAACGCCAAGGGTTGCCTGGCACGACGGTCGCAGCGCCGCGCGGCGGCGAGATAGGGCATTCGGGAGGGAGTATGCCGATCCGCGCCGACCGCATCGCGGCCGACATCGAGGCGATCGGCCGCATGACGCAGTCGCCCGGCGCCGGAGCCGACCGGCCCACGTTCTCAGCCGCCTGGCGGCAGGCCCGCGACCACGTCGTGGCGGCCGCCGAGCAGGCCGGCTGCCACTGGCGGGTCGACGCCGCGGGCAACGTCCACGTGCGGCCGCGGGCGGTGGACTGGTCGCGGCGCGTGTGGCTCGCGGGCTCGCACCTCGACAGCGTGCCGCACGGCGGCGACTTCGACGGCGTGGTGGGCGTGGTGGCGGCGCTGGAGGCGCTGCGGGCGGCGCACGAGGACGGCCGGGCCGACCTGCCGCTCGAGGCGATCCTGTTCGCCGAGGAGGAGGGCACGACATTCGGCCTGGGCATGCTCGGCAGTCGCGGCTGGGTCGGCACGCTCGACGCCGCGGCGCTGCACGCCCTCCGCGACGCGCAGGGCCGCTCCTGGTGGGAGGCCGGCGCCGCCCACGGCGTTGCCGCCGACCGGCTGGCCGACGAGCGGCTCGATCCGGCCGCCTACGCGGGCTTCGTCGAGGTGCACATCGAGCAGGGGCCGGCCATGTGGAAGCACGACCGCCACGTGGCGCTCGTCACGGCGATCGCCGGCCGCCGGCAATACGCCGTGACGCTCCGCGGCGCGGCCAACCACGCCGGCTCCACCGGCATGGACGACCGGCACGACGCCCTCGCCGGGGCGGCCGAGGTGATCGCGGCCGTCGAATGCCTGCCCGACCTGCTCGGCGACCATGCCGTGGCCACGGTGGGCCGGATCACGGTCGAGCCCAACGCCGTGAACGTCATCCCCGCGCGGGCGGAGTTCACGATCGACCTGCGGGCGGCCGAGGATGGCGCGCTCGACGTCGGCGACGAGCGGATCCGGGCGCTCGTCGCCGCGGCGGCGCTTCGTCGCGGCCTCGAGCACGAGGTGCGGCGGACCGAGAGCCTGCCGGCCGTGCGGCTCGACGCGGCGCTCGCCGACCGCGTGCGTGCAGCCGCCGGCCGGCTGGGCATGGCATCCCTGCCCGAGGCCGTCAGCGGGGCGCTCCACGACGCGGCCATCCTGGCGCCGCTCGTGCCCACCGTGATGCTGTTCGTGGCCAGCCGCGACGGCGTCAGCCACAACCCGGCCGAGTTCAGCCGCATCGACGACATCGCCGCCGCCGCGCGGCTCCTGGCCGCGGTGGTCGAGGCGGCGCCCGAACCCGCCTGACGCCCCGCAGGATCACCCCCATGGCCGTGCCGCTCGCCGAACTCAACGCCTGCGATGCGGCCCGGTTCGTGGCGGTCTGCGGCCCGCTCTACGAGCATTCGCCCTGGGTCGCCGCACGGGCCTTTGCCCTGCGTCCCTTCGTGTCGTTGGCCGCTCTCCACGAGGCGCTCGTCGCGGCGGTGCGGGAGTCGACGCCCGACGAGCAGCTGGCCCTCATCCGCGCCCATCCCGACCTCGTGGGCAGGCTCGCCCGCGAGGGCCGGCTGACGGCGGCCTATACCGGCGAGCAGGCGGCGGCCGGGCTCGCCGCGCTCGACCCCGACGAGGTGGCCGCGTTCGAGCGATTCAACGAGGCGTACCGCGACCGCTTCGGCTTCCCGTTCGTCATCTGTGCGCGGGAGAACCGCAAGGACGCGATCCTGGCCGCGTTTCCGGTCCGCCTCGCGCACACGGTCGAGGAGGAGCGGATCGCGGCCCTCGTCGAGATCGGCCGCATCGGCTGGCTGCGGCTGTGCGACGCGGTGCGCGAG
>JBJTIV010000336.1:0-3619 GCA_046095145.1 Planctomycetaceae bacterium | reverse complement strand
GCGACGGGCGACCGCCTGTCGCGAGATGAACCTGCGGCTCGAGCCGCAGGTTCATCTCGCGACAGGCGGTCGCCCGTCGCCGCGTCTCGGGGTCGTCGGCGTCGATCCGTGACGCCGACGAGAAGAGGATCCCGCGCGCCCCGCCCGCCACGGCCGCGAGCGACGCCAGGCAGAGGCTTTCCGGATCGACGGCCAGGCCCTTGCCGCCCACGCCGGCGATGGCGGCGGCCTGCCGGGCCGCACGGGCGTCGATCTCGGTGGCCAGGGCCGCGAGCAGGGGCGTGCCGGGGCGGGCCAGCCGCGGCCGTTCGCGGAGCCACCTGAGATACGAGTCGAGTTCGAGGCTCGTGCCGAGCACCGTGCGGCGGGCCACGAGCATGTCGACGTGACGCGACAGCACGCGGAGGCCGGAGTCGGCCGACGCCACGAGCGGCCGGCCTGGACGCGGGTCGCAGGCCCGCACCCGCCGCCCGCGCTCGGCCAGCGCCACCGCGTCCGCCGCGACCAGCCCGCGTCCGAGGTCCCAGGCGAGCACGCGGCTCCAGTTCCGCAGCACCGGCACGGATTCGGGGTCGCGGAGGTCCACGTCGGGGATCTCAGGCGGCGGGCAGATCACCCACAGCCCGGTCGTGCGGGCCTCCTCCAGCACGGCGCGGCTGGCCGGTTCGGCCAGGTGCACGCAGTTGAAGCCCAGGGCCGCGATGGCGGCGAGCGGCTCGCCATTGTGCTCGAGCGCCCGCGGGAAGAACGGCAGCCCATCCACCTCGAGCACGCCCCGGGTCAGACCGGCGGGCGGATCGACCGCAGCGGGTGGCGGGCCGGCGGCCACGTCCGAGACCGGGATCACCCGTGCATCACGGATCGGCGGCGTCGCCGGCGGCACCGCGCCGTCGACGACGAGTTCGTCGATCGCCACGTCGTAGTCGCCGGGCCCCGCGTAGAGGTCGAGCACCGCGTGGGTGGCGACGGCTCCGGTCAGGTCCACGTCGGGCCCGTGCTCCAGCCGCAGCGCCGGCAACTGCCGCGCGAGTGCCTGCGGCAGGCCCGACACCTCGAGCCGCTCCCAGCGGTCGGCGTCCCGCGCCACGTCGCCGGCCACGAGCGTCTCCACCGGTCGGCCCGTGCTTCGCGAGCGGCACGCCGGCAGCACCACCCGCACGGCGACGCGCGCATCGGGGCGGTTGCTCCGCACCCAGACGGCGCACCGCAGTTCGTCGATCACCGCGGCCGGGCCGATGGCCGCCTGGATGCGCAGCACCGACCCCGCCGCGGCCCCGAGGCGGAGCCGCTCGCACGGCCGTGTCGTGCGGGCGAGTTCCGTCGACCGCAGGTGGGCCGTCAGCCGCGGTGCGGCGTCGGACTCCGCCAGCGTCCAGACGGTCTGCGCGGCATCCTGGCCGCGCGTCGGCAACGCCGCCATGGCTGCCGCGACGAGCGCCGCGGCGACGATGGCTCGCGCAGGAGGAACCGTCCGGAGCGTCATGGCGACCGGGGCAGGTGAGCGAAACCGGGCTTCTACCGGGCGGGCAGGGGTGGCTCCAGACCAGTCGGGTGCATCGGGGAAGACTGCGGCGACCGGGCGGGATGAGAAGCGCCGGGGCTTGCAGCCCCCGGTCCGTGCGGTGATAAGGTTTTTGTCAGGCGGTTCGGGCCGCGGCCCGTCGGCCCCGAGTCCCTGCCGCCCGCTCGCGACCCCGCGGCGCCGACGATTCGCACGCCCATGAAGCCGACGACGGCAGACAACCTGGCGCATCTCGTGACCGAGCTCGATCTCGCGCCGCAGGCCGCCGTCCATCAGGCGTTCTGCGAGAGCGGTGGGGATGCCCTCGACGTCGATGCCTTCGGGCAGGGCCTCGTGCGGCGGGAGTTGCTCACGAGCTTTCAGCTCGAGCGGCTGCTCCGAGGCGATCGGCAGGGCTACTTCTTCGGCCGGGCCAAGCTGCTCTACCAGATCGGTGCCGGCGCGTTCGCCCGCGTGTATCGCGCGATCCACCGTGACACCGGCGCGATCCTCGCCGTGAAGGTGCTCCGCAGGCGCTTCGCCGCCGACGCCGAGAAGCGGGCCGCGTTCCAGCGCGAAGGCGAGATGGGCCGGCTGCTGCGGCACCCGAACATCGTGGCCATCGAGGACGTGGGCGTGGAGCACGGCTCCGCCTACCTCGTGATGGAGTTCATCGAGGGGGGCACGCTCCGCGAGGTGGTGAAGATCCGCGGCGCGCTCGACCCCGCGCGGGGGCTCGAACTCGTCATGCAGCTGCTCGCGGGCCTCGAATACGCCCACCGCCGGGGCGTGGCCCACCGCGACCTCAAGGCCTCCAACGTGCTCGTGGCCGCCTCGGGCGTGGCGAAGCTCGTGGACTTCGGGCTGGCGCGGGTCGACGAGACCGGCGACAAGGCGCTCGGCCGCTCGGCGCAGCCGCGCACGCTCGACTACGCGGCGCTCGAGAAGCTCACCGGCATGAAGGACGACGACATGCGCAGCGACGTCTACTTCATGGGCACGCTCGCCTACCTCGTGTTCGCGGGCCAGCCGGCGCTCCCGGACTCGCGGGACAGGAGCGTGCGGTCGGACCCGACCCGCTACACCCGCGTGCAGCCGCTGGCCACGGTGAAGCCGGACGTGCCGCGCGACGTGTGCGACTTCGTGGCCCGGATGATGCAGCTCGATCCGCTGGAGCGGTTCCAGAACGCCGGCGACGCCCGTCGCGGAGCGGAACTCCTGGCCGAGCGGCTGCGGGGAGGGGCCGCGGGTCCCGCGGCCGCGGCCGTCCCGGCCACTCCCGTTGCGGCCGGCGCGGCCGTTGCGCCCGGCAAGACGACCCTCGGCACGGTGATGCTCGTGGAGGCTGGCGAGACTCAACAGCAGGCGCTTCGCGAACTGGTCGCGAAGCTCGGCTACCGCGTGCTCATCACGGAGAACCCGCAGCGCGCGCTGTCACGGTTCGCGAGCCGGCCGCGGCCGGCCGACTGTCTCGTGATCAGCGCGAAGTCGCTGGGTGGCCAGGCCGTCGCGGCCTTCAACGCACTGGTCGCGGATTCGTTCATGGCCGACGTGCCGGCGATCCTGCTCGTGGACCCGCGCCAGCACGACGTGCTGGCGGCGGCGAAGCCCGACGGGAAGCGGCGCGTCGTCCCGCTGCCGCTCCAGTCCGCCGATCTCGCGCGGACGCTCGTGGAGCTCATGGCGGTCAAGCCGAGCGCCTGAAAGCCGCACGCCTCCCGAAGGAAGCCCCACGCGCGGGTTTCGCCGGTGGAGGACGTCCTCGTTCAAGCCCCCGGCGGCGTTGCCACGGGCACGAGCCCGCAGGGACCGCTGGGGAGGTACGTCCTTGCTCAAGCCCCCGGCGGCAGCTGGGGGACTCCGGGTAGTCCCGGTTCCCGGTCCCCATGCGGGTCGAGCGCAGACGCCGAAAACGCCGCGACGTCACGGGGCATGGCAAACGGCGTCCGCCTCGACGCGGTGTCCCCGGGCTTCTCCTGCACGCCCTGTCTCGGCATCCTCCCGCCCCGGGCATGGCCGGCCGCCGCCGGCTGGTGTCAACCCGGCCCGAACCTTCACGCCCGGGCTCGGCATCCTGCCGCCCCGGGCTTGGCCGGCCTCCGCCGGCTGGTGTCAACC
>JBJTIV010000335.1:0-2661 GCA_046095145.1 Planctomycetaceae bacterium | reverse complement strand
GGGCGGGGCCGGGCGGCGGGAGGGCGGATGTCGTGGAGCCGGAGCGGTTGCTGCGGCGCGATCTCGGCCCGATACCGTTGCTCCGCCTGCAGCGTGCCGGCGGAGCGATGCTGGAACGCGCCGAAGTACGGGTCCGGAAACTGCCAGTCGTTCTGCGCGACCGCCGATCCAGGGCCGAGCATCATCCAGGCCATGCCGGCCAGGAGAAACCCACGCCCAGTGCGGCTGATCCGGCAGGCGAGGCCGGTCCGAATCAGGTGCCGCATGCTCGGGTTCCTCCCGGGATCCGTGTCGCTGGTCAGAAGTCGAACGCCAGCCGTGTGCCGAAGCCGTGAATCCATCCGCTGCCGTCGTAGCTCGTGGCCGGCGTGCCGTCCTTGTTCCAGGGCGTGTTGGCGAAGTCGCGGTAGGTGAAGTCGTAGTTGAAGTAGACCCTGGCGTTCGGGTTGAGCAGCCAGTTGAGGCCGAGCGTGCAGCCGTTGAGCACGCCGCCGTTGACCTCGCCGTCGCTCAGGCAGAGGTAGTTGTAGCGCACGCCAGCCTGCCAGGCGCCCTCGCTGACGCTCAGCCGCCGCCCCGAGCCGCCACCGCGGATCGCGTAGAAGTTGTTGTGGGGGACCGGCCGGTCGAAGCGGTATTCGAGTCGCGAGTAGGTGCGGCTCTCGCCCGTCAGGAAGTAGAGGATCTCGGCGTAACCGCTCTGGTAGTAGACGGTGCCGAGGTTGGTGCCGGGCGGCGGCTGATAGCCGTTGGTTACGTAGGGGCCCGCGCTCGTCGTCCGCGCGTTGTAGAGCCAGGAGCCGAAGTACTCCGACTGGAACGACCACGGACCGTTGTTGCCGACGAATTCCAGGCCGATCATGTTCTGCCAACTGCCCTCGAGGAGGCCGGTGTCGGCGTAGATCGAATTGAGCGGGCCGGGCGGGCCGTTGCGGATGCTGCCCCGGCTGCGAAAGCGCACGGCCGTGATCTGATCGCCGATGGGGAGCCCGTTGACCGGGTCGAACCGCGTGTACTGACGCCGCGGCTCCATCGAACGGCCCGACACGGCAAGGTGGAGCAGCCTGCGTCCCTCGTCCTCGAAGATGGGCAGGTAGATGAACCGCCCCACCGTCATGCTGCCCCCGGTGGAGTTCGAGAAGCCGAACGGATTGGTGGTGTTCTTGAACTCGCCGATCTGCCAGGCGAGGTTTCCCTCCTCGTTGTTGTTGAGGATCTGGATGCCCGGCAGGAAGCCGTTGTTGAACGGTCCCTCGAAGGCGTCCTGGGCGAAGGACCGCTCCATGAAGTTGAGCCAGCGGCTGCTCGTGAGATGCTCGTAGCCGTACGGGTCCTTCTGGTTGCCGACGCGGACGATGCCCAGCAGCGGCACCTCCCGCACCTGCAGCCAGAGGTCGGTGATCGCGGTGAGCGGACCGGTGTCACGCTCCGTGGGATAGATCTCGTTGTTGACGTTGATCTGGTTGGCGAAGTCGTATTCGGCGGCCCAGTCGTAGAGCTCGTACATCCGCCCTTCGATGCGGAACCGGGCGCGGCGGAAGTTGACGGTGTCGGCGAGTTCGGGATCGAGGCCGCCCTGGGTCGGCGGTCGGCTCGGCGCGGGGCCCGCCGTGAACGAGACGGCGTCGACCTGCGCCCGGCCGCCGATCTTCACGCGGAAGTCCTTGTGGGCCGACTGGCCCTCGAACCCGTCCCGCCAGGCCGACGTGAGGCTCTTGTCGGTGCCGACTCGTAGGGCGCGGGCTCCGGCGGAATCGGGGGCGACGGCGACTCGGCCGCCGGGGCGGCGCCGTCCAGGGCGCTCAGCTTCGCCTCCAGCCGGGCGATCCGCCGGCGGTCGGCCTCGAGCGCCGCCGACACCGCCTCGAGCGAGCCCGGTGGCGTACTCGCATCGGCCGCCTCGACGCCGGCGCCATCCGTCTCGTCGCCGACCACGAGGAGCGGCGCGGAGTCGGCGCCGCCGCAGCGACTCCACGGGGTGAACTGCAGCGCCGCGGCCACGAGGGTGGCCGTCGCCCGCGACCGCACGCCGGAGCGCATGATGCGCGTGATCATGATGATGCCCGAACGCTGCGCGCGCAGTGGAAGCGCAGCCCTTCCAGCCGGAGGAATCGTCAGCGATCACGCACCCTCTTGAGATGTCGCGATCGCAAGCGTCGACGCGTCTTGCCCCGTCCGCGCAGCCTTGCCAGACGCCCGCGCTCTGGGCTGTCCTGGATGGCTACACGTCGTGCACGCCGGCCGTGGGCACGACGAAGATCTTGCCGTCGCCGATGCGGCCGGTGCGGGCGGCGGCGGTGATGCGCTCGATGACCTCGTCCACCCGCGCGTCGTCGACCCAGACCTGGATCTCGACCTTCGGCAGGAAGGCGAGCGAATACTCGCTGTCGCCGTATCGGTCGAGGTAGCTCTTCTGCCGCCCGAAGCCTTGCACCTCGCGCACCGCGCAGGCCTCCACCGGCGCCTCCTCGAGCGCCGCGAGCACCTTCTCCGCCACGAACGGCTTCACGATCGCGATGATTTCCCGCATGCGATCCTCGGGGTCTCTCGCAAGTTCGGGGCTGCCCGGGTCACGTCACCCGGACGTGGGGGGGGGGCGGGCCGGGCCGGGCCCCGCCCGGGCGGGGGGGGCGCCGGCCACCCTCGTGGCCGCGGCGCTGC
>JBJTIV010000334.1:0-18410 GCA_046095145.1 Planctomycetaceae bacterium | reverse complement strand
CCGCCGCGCGCCGGCCCGCTCGTGGCGAGCAGTTGCTCGAGGGCCTCGCGGGTCGTGGCCCCGTCGATGCGGCGCACTTCCCGGCCCTTCACCAGCAGCACGTAGCAGGGCACGCCGGTGACGCCGAAGCGGGACACGAGGTCGCCTTCCCGGTCCACGTCCACGTGCCGCACCGGCCAGCCGGCGGCGGCGACCTCGCTCACGAGGCCGGCCATCTGGCGACAGGGACCGCACCAGGGAGCGGTGAAGTCGAGCAGGAGCACGTCGCCCGACGCGGCGGCCGACGCGGGGTCGGGAGCCGTGGCGGCCGCGGCGGGCAGCGCCAGCAGGCACAGGAGCAGCGAGGCGCGAAGCGGGTGTCCGATCTCGGGCATCGTCGGCGGGCTCCGGGCGAATCGGGATCTGCGGCGCCCGCCGCCCCGCGAGCGGGCGGATAGTGCCGCCCGCGTTCCGACACGACAAGGCCACTTTCACCTTCCGAAACCTTGCCCAGCCACCCCGCTCCGCTGCCGTTTCCCGCCTGCTGGCAGCCCCCTACAATCCGCATCCATCGTCCCGCTTCGACCGCGCCCCCGATCGCGCATGGCAGCACCCCGCGACCGTCGCATCCTCGTCACGTCGGCCCTGCCCTACGCCAACGGCCACATCCACCTCGGGCACCTCGTCGAATACGTCCAGACCGACGTGTTCGTCCGCTTCCAGCGGCTCCGCGGTCACCGGGCCATCTATCTGTGTGCCGACGACACCCACGGCACGGCGATCATGATCCGCGCCCGCGCCGAGGGTCGCAGCGAGCGGGATCTCGTGGCGGCGATGCGCGAGGCACACCTCGCCGACTTCGCCGGCTTCCAGATCGCCTTCGACCACTACGGGTCCACCGACAGCGCGGCGAACCGCCGGCTCTGCGGCGATATCTGGGCCCGCCTGCGGGTCCGGGGCCTGGTGGTCTCCCGCGACGTGCGGCAGCTCTACGATCCCGCGGCGGGCGTGTTCCTCGCCGATCGGTTCGTGCGGGGCACGTGCCCGAAGTGCGGGGCGGCCGACCAGTACGGCGACACCTGCGAGGCCTGCGGCGCGGCCTACACGCCGGCCGACCTCGTCGACCCGGTGAGCACGCTCTCCGGCGCCCGGCCGGAGGTGCGGTCGGCCGAGCACCTGTTCGTCACGCTCGAGCCGCTCCACGACTTCCTGGCCACCTGGACCCGCTCGAGCGGCGCGGTCGATCCGCGGATCGCCAACTACCTCGCCGGCCACTTCCTCGGCGAGCCGCTGCGCGACTGGGACGTGTCGCGGCCGGCGCCCTACTTCGGCTTCGAGATCCCCGACGCACCGGGACACTCCTGGTACGTCTGGTTCGACGCGCCCGTGGGCTACCTCGCCGCCACCGACGAGTGGTGCGCGCTGCACGGCGAGACGCTCGCCGCCTGGTGGGGCCGCGGCGCGCCCAACGAGCCGCCGGCCGAAATCCACCACTTCATCGGCAAGGACATCACCTACTTTCACACCCTGTTCTGGCCGGCGATGCTCGAGGCGGCGGGCCTGGCGCTGCCCACGAAGGTTCGGATCCATGGCTTCCTCACCGTCAATGGCCAGAAGATGTCGAAGAGCCGTGGCACCTTCCTGCTCGCGCGGACCTATCTCGACCATCTCGATCCCGGCATGCTGCGGTACTTCTACGCCTCGAAGCTCTCCGGCGGGATCGACGACATCGACCTCAACCTCGACGAGTTCGCCGCCAAGGTGAACGCCGACCTCGTGGGCAAGGTGGTCAATCTGGCCAGCCGCACGGCGCGATGGCTCGAAGCCACCGGACTGTCGGCCCGGTATCCCGACGACGGCGGCCTGTTCGCCCGGGCGGCGGCCGACGGCGCCGAGATCGCCGGCGCCTACGAGGACTGCGACTTCGCCCGCGCGATGCGGGCGATCATGCTCGCGGCCGACCGGGCCAACGCCTACGTCGACGCCGAGCAGCCGTGGAAGCTCGCCAAGGCCGGCCCCGCGTCGGCCGCGAGGCTCCAGGACGTGGCCACCGTCGCACTCAACCTGTTCCGGCAGTTGGCCGTCTATCTCGCCCCGGTGCTGCCGGCGCTCGCCGAGCAGGCCGGCGCGCTCGTGGGCGGCCCGATCCGCTCCTGGGACGAATCACTCGCACCGCTCGCCGGCCTGCCGGTGGCGGCCTTCGAGCCGCTGATGAAACGGGTCGACAAGACACAACTCGACGCCCTCCTCGCCGCGGCGCGGGCCGAGGCCGAGCAGGACACACGACCGAAGGGAGCCCCCGCGATGGAACCGACGCCCACCACCCCTGCGACTCCGGACGGACGGGATTCGGGCGCTGCACTCGCCGCCGAGCCGCTCGCCGCGACCTGCACGATCGACGACTTCACGAAGATCGACCTCCGCGTGGCCCGCATCCTCGCGGCCGAGGAGGTGCCCGACGCGAAGAAGCTGCTCAAGCTGACGGTGAGCCTCGGCGGCGACGCCACCCGCACGGTGTTCGCCGGCATCAAGGGGTTTCATGCGCCCCAGGACCTGGTCGGCCGCCTCGTCGTCGTGGTCGCCAACCTCGCGCCGCGGCAGATGAAATTCGGGCTCAGCGAAGGCATGGTGGTGGCCGCCAGCGGTGCCGGGGCCCCAGGTGTCTACCTGCTCTCCCCCGATTCGGGCGCCCTGCCGGGCATGCGGTTGCGGTAGGCGACCGTCCCGGAGAGTCGCCGGCTCGAGGGCGGCAAAAGTCTCGTCGCGAGGGCCGCGGCGGCCCAAGGCTCCTCGAGCGTTTGCCGACCCTCGATCCTCCCCGGTCGGACGTCGACCGCGGCGACCCACGGCGGAGGATCGAACGGAGATGTTCGCGCGACGCCGTGCCCTCGACCGCTGGTCTAAGATGGAGTCGTCCCGGGAGACCGAATCATGCCCACGAAAACGATCCTTTTACCCACCGACTTATCCACGGCCAGTGATGCCGCGCTCGTCCACGCCGAGGCGCTCGCCAAGCAGTCCGGCGCGCGGCTGCTGATCGTCCACGTGGAGGAGCCGCCCCTGGCCTACGGCGGCGGCGAGCTCTACTACGGCATCCCCGAGCCCGACTCCGAGCGGATCCTGAAGATGCTCGAGGACGTGCGGCCCCGGGATCCCGCGGTGCCCTTCATCCACAAGCTCACGATGGGCGATCCGGCCGGGGAGATCGTGCGGATCGCGACCGACGAGCGGGCGGAAATGATCGTGCTCGGCACGCACGGCCGCACCGGCATGGTCCGGCTGCTCATGGGGAGCGTGGCGGAGGCGGTGGTGCGGCGGGCACCCTGCCCCGTGCTCGTCTACCGCGAGGCGGCCGAGCGGCTCGCCCGCAAGCCGGCCGCGACGCGGGTGTGAGCGGGGCATGAACGCCAGGGAGGTGCTCGAGCTGCGGCAGCGGGTGCGACGGGCGCTCCGCGACGTGTTCGACGGCCGCGGATTCCTCGAGGTCGACACGCCTGTGCTCGCCACCGAGATCCTGCCCGAGGCCCACATCGATCCGGTCGCCGTGAGCGTCGACGGCGGCGCGACGACGCACTACCTGCAGCCGAGCCCCGAACTCCTGATGAAGCGGCTGCTGGCCGCCGGGTCGGGCCCCATCTACCAGTTCGCACGTTCCTTTCGCGCCGGCGAGGTCGGCCGTCATCACGACGTGGAGTTCGTATTGCTCGAGTGGTACGCGCCCGCCGCCACGCTCGACGACACGGTGCCGCTCCTCGAACAGCTCTGCCGCGCGGCGCTCGGCACGGCCGGCATCGACAGGATCACGTGCTCGGATGCGTTCCTGGCGCACGCCGCCGTCGATCCGCTCGCGGCGGGGCTCGCCGACATGCGGGCCGCGGTCGCCCGGGCCGGCATCTCGGTTCCGGCGTCGACGGATGCGTTGCCGGAGGCGGAGCGGTGGGATCGGGCCTTCGAGTCGCTGCTCGCCGAGATCGTGCAGCCGCGGCTGGGACACGAGCGGCCCGTGGTGCTCGAGGCCTGGCCGCGATCCCAGGCCGCCTTCGCCCGTCTCGACCCGGGCCGGCCGGCGGCGGCCCGGCGCTTCGAGCTGTTCGTCGCCGGCGTGGAACTCGCCAACGGGTGGGAGGAGGAGACCGATCGCACGGCCCTGACGGCGCGGATCGACGCGGCCAACCGCGTCCGCGTCGCTGGCGGCCGTGGTGGTCTGCCCGTGCCGCATCGGCATCTGGCAGCCCACGGACCTTCCATGCCCGCGGGCGTGGGGGCCGCGCTGGGGTTCGAACGGCTGGCCATGCTCGCCGCAGGGGCCGACTCGCTCGACGCGGTCCGCTGCTTCAATTCACGGACGGCGTGACGGCGTCGCAGCGGGTGACGGTGAGCCGCTCGGGCTCACCGGGCCGCCGCGGTGGCTGCGCGTCGATCACGACGTCGAAGCCGCAGTCGCCGACCTCCGCATGGATGACGCGGCCGCCCGTCTCCGCGTCGCGTCCCCGGCAGCGCGTCCGCGGAGGCATGGGCGAGCCGCACGCGGCCACACGGTCGATCGCCGCCACGGCGTCGGGCCCGGCCATGGCGGCCGCATCGTCGTGGCGGCCGGCGGCGATCGCCTCCAGCCAGACGCGCGTGGCCGGCACCGCACGGCCGCGGGCCAGCCACTCCGCCGTCACCGTGGTCGCGACGGCCTGCGTGCCGAAGCCCACGGCCAGTGCCAGTCCCGCCAGCGCCGCCAGCCGCCCGGCCTTGGGGGCTCCCGGCCGGCTCACGTCCGCGAGCGCCGCCCACGAGACCGCCACGCCCAGCAGGGGCAGCACCCAGAACACCGGGCCGACGAGCGCCAGGGTCGACACGGCGCCGCTCGCCGCGGCCGCCACGGCCAGGGCGCTCACCGGGCGATAGCCGCCGACGTCGCCGGCTGCGTCGGCCTCGGTGGCGGATGCGTCGCGCACGGTGGGCTGCCTCACGAAGCCTGAAACACCCGCTGCACCTCCTCGACGGAGGTCACACCTCGCGCGGCTTTCGCGATGGCGTCCTGTCGCACCGACACCATGCCATCCTTGACGGCCGCCTTGCGCAGCACGCCGGCGTCGGCGCTCTTGGCGACGTAGGCCTGAAGCGTCGGGCCGGCAGCGAGCTCGCAGGCGGCGGTCCGGCCGAGGTAGCCCGTGCCCGTGCAGACGCTGCAGCCGGAGCGGGCCGGCCGGCACAGCGTGACGTCGACGTCCGGATCGAGGCCGAGTCTTTCCAGTGCCGCGACGGCGGGGAAAAACTCCTGCCGGCACTGGGGGCAGAGCTTCCGCACGAGCCGCGAGCCCACCGCGCCGAGCAGCACCCGCCCCACGGCCTGCGGATCCACGCCCCAGCCTATCAGCCGGGCGATCCCGTCTGCCGCGTCGGCGGCCCGCAGGCCCACGATCACGAGCCGGCCCTCGCCCGCCTGCGCGACAAGCCGCTTCGCCAGGTCGGCGTCCTCGAGATCACAGGTCGTGAGCACGTTGGGGTACTCCCGCAGCGCGGCGTCCAGCGCGGCGACCGGCTGGGAACCGCTTCGTGAATCCCACCGCACGGGCCGCAGGTTCTGGATCTCGGAACGGGGCGCGGCGGCGTCCTCGAGAACCACGAAATCCCGCAGCAGCCTGTCGGCTGCGGTGACGATGCCGTCGAACAATGTCGGCAGCCCTCCGCCACGGGGCGTTGCCAGCAGGAGCAAGCCGCTCTCGAGCTTGAGGATCTCCTGCACGCGGCCGATCACCGCCGATGGCATACCGACGTCGGCCAGCGTCTTGAACCTTGGCCGCATCTTGTCGATGCGAACCTCCACTCGCTCGCCCGTGGCGGCACGTTGCCAGCCGACCGTGCAGGGCCACGACTTGCCCTCGATCATGGCGACCACCGCCGCCGTCTGCGATCCGCGTTGCTTGGGATCGAAACCCGCGATCCCCTTGAGCACGCCGACGATCCCACCCACCGCGGCCTTGTCGAGCGGCGGCGCCGGACGTGCCACGCCGTCCACGTCGAACTTCACGGCCACGCCCTGCGGGCCGGCCTCGAAGACGATCGCAGCGGCGCGATCGCGCACGGCCGCCGCCACGAGGTCGCACGCCGGCACGTAGCCGTCGGACTCGGCCGCCGTCTCCTGCCTGCCGCCGGCGTCCGGCCCCGTGCCCTCGAGTTCCACTCGCGGGAGGCTCGGATCCCGCTCCGGCACCGGTGGCTTGCGCTTCAGAAACGGAGGCACGAGCCAGCCGAGCAATCTCCCGATGGTGATCCGCTCCGGCGGGGGAAGTTCGCGGCCCAGGATCACGAGCACCTGCTCGCCCTTCGCGGCCACACGCGCCGCCACGCGGCACGCCCGACGCGGAAGCTTGCGGGCCGAGACCTCGAATTCGGCCTCCTCCTTGCCGGCGGGCGCCGGGGCCGCGAGCCTCTTCAACGCCGCATATGCGGCCACTGGGTCTTCGCACGACACCGGGCTGACCGGCTGCCAGTCGTTGCCGCTGCGTCGACGGAGAGCCACGGCCTTGTCACGCAGTTCGAGCAAGAGCGCCGTATCACCCTCCGCCAGCGCCGAGCCGATGACGATCCTGGCGCTGCGCCAGCCTGGCAGGCCCTTGGCTTCGGCAAGCGGCTCCTGGGCCGCCTCCGTTGCAGCACGCACCACGGCCGCCGAGCCGCGCGGCGCGGGCGGGGACGCCTTGCCCTTTTTTCCCGACTTCGCGGCCGTCGCGGCGGACTTCGGTGGCACGGGCTTGGCTGCCGCCATGATGGTCAGGACACCCCGATGCCCTTGAGCGCCATCTGCAGCGCCTCACGATTCGGGGCGATCTCGAGCGCGTCGCCGCGGTCGATGAGCTCCTGGTCGACGAGGCTCTTGAGGCTCATCGTGAAGTCCTGCATGCCGTCGCGGACCGACTTCTTGATGTGGTCCGCGAGCAGGTGATCCTGCCCCTCGAGCACGTACTTCCGCACGAGCACGTCGAAGAACATCAGCTCCACCACCGGCACGCGGCTGACGCCGGGCCTGATCGACTTGAGGAGCTTCTGGGCCACGATGCCCTTCATGTTGATCGCCATGGCGCTGCGGATGGCCGCGTGTTCCTCCTGCGGAAAGAGGTCGAGGATCCGCGTGATCGTGCTCGGGGCGCTCGCCGCGTGGATCGTGCCGAACACGAGGTGGCCCGTCTCGGCGGCATGGATCGCCGTGCGGAAGGTCTCCACGTCGCGCATCTCGCCGACCACGATGATGTCGGGGTCCTCGCGGACGGCGTGCTTCATCCCGATCTCGAAGTTCCTCACATCGGTGCCGATCTCGCGCTGGTTGATCAGGCACTTGTCCTCGGTGTAGACGAACTCGATCGGATCCTCGAGCGTGAGGATGTGCTTACGGTAGTTCTGGTTGATGTAGTTGATCATCGACCCGATGGTGGTGCTCTTGCCCGAGCCCGTGACACCCGCGAGGAGCACCATGCCCTGGTCGAGCTGGCAGAGCCGCTCGATGGCCGGCGGCAGGAACAGCCCCTTGAAGTCGGGGATCGTGTTGTTCACGCGGCGTGCGACCAGGCCGAGCGAGCCCTGCTGGTAGAGGAGGTTCACGCGAAACCGCCACCTCGTCCCGTCCAACTCGCAGGTGTGGGCGAAGTCCGCACCGCCGTCGACCTCGAGGATCTTCTGCTGCCGCTCGTCGAGCAGCGGCAGGCACAGCCGCCGGGCCTGCTCGTCGTCGAGCTTGGGCGCCTTGAGGGGCTGCAGGGCGCCCTTCACGCGGACGAACGGAGGCTGTCCCACCTTGAGGTGCAGGTCGCTGGCGCTGAGCTTGATGCACGCCTCGAAGAGCCGGTCGATCTCGAGGGGCCCGCGCGGACCCTTGGACGATCGCACGCTCACGGGCGCACCGTTCTCCGGAGGCGATTTCGTCGAGGACATGGCGGGATGGATCGGGGCGGGGGCGGGGGACCGCGACGTCATGCACCCGCGGGACGCACGGGAATGCCGCGCGCGGCGAACATGCTCTTGACCTCTGAAATCGTACACTCCCGGAAGTGGAAGATGCCAGCGGCCAGTGCCGCGTCGGCTCCGCCGACGGTCACGGCGTCGGCGAGGTGTGCGGGGCGTCCGGCGCCGCCACTGGCCACCACGGGGATGCCCACCGCCCCGCTGACCGCGGCCGTGATCTCCAGGTCGTAGCCGTCGCGGGTGCCGTCGCGGTCCATGCAGGTGAGCACGATCTCCCCGGCGCCGAGCGCTTCGACGCGGCGGGCCCAGGCCACGGCCTCGAGCCCCGTGGGCACACGGCCGCCGTCGACGAACACCTCCCACACCTCGCGGTTCCCGCGGATCACACGCTTGGGATCGATGTTGACCACCGTGGCGCAGCTGCCGAGCCGGTCGGCCACCGCGGTCACAAGTTCGGGCGTGCGGACCGCGGCCGAGTTGATGCTGACCTTTTCGGCACCCGCCTGCACCAGTCGCGACGCGTCGTCGAGCGTGCGGATGCCGCCACCCACGGTGAACGGCATGAAGATCGCCTCCGCCACCCGGCGGACCATGTCGAGCACGATGTCGCGGCCCTCGTGGCTGGCCGTGATGTCGAGGAACACGAGCTCGTCGGCCCCCTCGGCCTCGTAGCGGGCCGCCACCTCCACGGGATCGCCGGCGTCGGCGAGGTCGAGGAACCGCGTTCCCTTCACGACCCGGCCCCGGTCGACGTCGAGGCAGGGAATGATGCGCTTGGCGAGGCTCATCGGGGCCGCGAGATCCGCCCCTCGTCCGGGCTCGATGCGGTGGCGTAAAGCCGCCGTGGCATCCGGCCGGCCAGGAAGGCCTGCCGTCCCGCGAAACACGCGGCCTGCATGGCCCGGGCCATCCGCAGCGGGTCGGCGGCGTGGGCGATCGCCGTATTGAGCAGCACGCCGTCCACCCCGAGTTCCATCGCCTCCGCCACGTCGCTCGCCGTGCCCACGCCCGCATCCACGATCACGGGATAGCCGGGGTCGCCCTCCTTCAGGTACTCGAGGCAGATCCGCAGGTTGTTGGCGTTGAGGATGCCCTGGCCCGAGCCGATCGGGCTGCCCGCCGGCATCACGCTCGCCGCGCCCGACTCCTTGAGCCGGCGGGCCACAATCGGATCGTCACTCGTGTAGACCAGCACGGTGAACCCGTCGGCCACGAGCTCCGCCGTGGCCTCGAGCGTGCAGACCGGGTCGGGCAGGAGCGTCTTGGAGTCGCCGAGCACCTCGAGCTACACCCACTCCGCCCCCGGGTTGCCGAGGTCGCGGAGGAGTTCGCGTCCCAGCTTCGCCACGCGGACCGCGTCGGCCGCCGTGAAGCAGCCGGCGGTGTTGGGCAGGAGCGTGTAGCGGGCCGGATCGAGGTGATCGAGGATGTTCTCACCCGCGGCGTTGACGAGCCGCTCGCGGCGGACGGCCACGGTGACGCAGTCGGCCCCGGTGGCCTCGAGGCAGCGGGCCATCTCGGCGTACGTCGCGTACTTGCCGGTGCCGACCACGAGGCGGCTGGCGAGCGTCACGCCTCCGACGCGCAGGGGCGCGTCGCCATCCGGCGGTGCCACGGGTTCGGCGCGATCGGCCGTCGACGGTGTCATGCGGTCACCTCCTTCAGCCGCCGCCCACGAGCGTGACGATCTCGAGGGTGTCCCCCTCGTGCAGGAGCCGCGCGGCGAGGTCCCGCCGCGGCACCACCCGCTCGTTGACCTCGACCGCCACGGGCCGATCGGCGAAGCCGAGTTCCGTGACGACGTCGAGCGCCGATGCGCCGGCCGCCACGGCCCGGCGCTCCCCGTTGACGACGATGTCCACGGCCGTTCCGCTCACGGCGTCTTCCCGCCCCGGGGCCGGGCCATGTCGAGCGGCACGAGCGGAGCCCCCGCGGCGGACTGCCGCGCGTTCCACGGGATGCCGTAGGCCACCGTGACGCCCGTCGACGCATCCGTCACGTAGAGCACCGATCCGGCCACGCTGCTCGCGGCGGCACCGTTGAAGTTCGCCAGCCCCGTGGTGAGGAGAAACTTGGGATTCTTGATCGTGCCGGCCTTGAACTCGAGATCCTTGAGCACGTTGTGGCGATAGCCGGAGGTGAACTTCGCGCTCGCGCGGTTGAGCACGCCCCCGATGAGATCTCCGGTCTCGAAGTCGAGCAGGAACAGGCCCTCCATGCCGTCACCGACCGGCGCCGTGCAGGCCGCGAACGATTCGTCGGCCACCGCGGTCGCGGCGAACACGCGCTGCGGCTCGGGGCTGCGCAGCCGCATGCCGGCGACGACACCCAGCGCGAACACGGCGACCCCTGCCGCGAGCGGGACGAGCCTGCGAACCGAACATGAAGTGGTCATCGAAATCGAACCTCGGCATGAGGATGGGGCGACCTTCCGCGACGCCTTCACTCGGAGAGTTTAGCGTATCGGCGAGAGCTGGCGCCGTACCCGACCGCTGCGGCCCAAACTGCTCGCCGTATCAGTTCACGAGGGGTTGCCCGTGCCGTCGAGCCGGCCTCGCTGACCAGCGGAGCCAGGGAGGGCGACGCGCAGGCAGCGCGGAGTGAGCGAAGGGCAGGATGCCCGAAGCGAACGTCCGGACGAGACGGCACTGGCAACCCCGGCTCCCACCCGCCGAACGTCCGGGCGAGACGGCACGGGCAGCCCCGGCCCCCGGTGGACGTGCCTCACGTCACCGCCAGCATCCGCTCGAGGGCCGTCACGGCCCACTTCGCCGTCTCGTCGTCCACGCGGATCACGTTCACGGGCTTACCCCGTTCGAGGTGCTCGAGGCTCCAGCAGAGGTGCGCGAGGTCGATGCGATACATCGTGGCGCACATGCACACGACCGGCGACAGGAACCGCACCGTCTGCTCCGGATGGTTCGTCTCCAGCCGCTTGACGAGGTGCAGTTCCGTGCCGATCGCCCAGGCCGTGCCCGGCGGGGCCGCCTCGACCTGCCGGATGATGAAGCTCGTCGATCCCACGAGATCGGCCTTGGCGACCACCTCCATGGAGCACTCGGGGTGCACGAGCACCTTCACGCCCGGCACGTGCGCCCGCATCGCGTCGACGTGCTCGGGCTTGAACATCGCGTGGACGCTGCAGTGTCCCTGCCAGAGGATCACGCGGCTGTGCCCGAGCCGCGCGGCGTCGTTGCCGCCGAGCCGCGGCGCCTGCGGGCTCCACACGCACATCTCGTCGAGCGGGACGCCCATCGCCCGCGCCGTGTTGCGACCGAGGTGCTGATCGGGGAAGAACAGCACCCGTCGCGTGCGGGCGAAGGCCCAGTCGAGCACGGCCCGGGCGTTGCTCGACGTGCAGACGATCCCGCCGTGGCGGCCGCAGAAGGCCTTCAGGCTGGCCGCCGAGTTGATGTAGGTGACGGGGGTGACGTCGGCCGTGTCGATCACCGTGCCCAGGTCGGCCCACGCGTCCTCGACCTGGTCGATGGCGGCCATGTCGGCCATCGAGCAGCCCGCCGCCATGTCGGGGAGCACCACGGTCACCCGCCGGCCGCCCCGCGCCGCGACCCGCTCCGGACGGTTGGCGAGGATGTCGGCCGTCTCGGCCATGAAGTGCACGCCGCAGAAGGCGATCGCCTCGCAGTCGGCCCGCTCGGCTGCGGTCTTCGACAGCTGGTAGCTGTCCCCCTGGAAGTCGGCATGGGCGATGACGCCGTCCTGCTGGTAGTGGTGGCCGAGAATGACCAGCCGCCGGCCCATGCGGCGGCGCACGGCCTCGATCCGCCCGGCGAGCAGGGCGTCGTCGAGGCCGCGGTAGGCCGGGAGCGGCGCGGCGGGTTCCGGACCGGCGAGGGTGGCGTCCATCACCCGGAGTATAAGACCACTGCGGCGGCGGACACGGGCTGTATACTGCCGCGTCCGTCGGGCCTGTCCCGGCGACGGACCGGCCCGAACACTCCCCAGGAAGGACGGCGGCGACGACATGGCGCGGAAGATCGTGAATCGCAAGGAACTGCGGGCCCAGGTGGAGGCCGCGGAGGCCCGCGGCAAGACGGCCAAGAAGGAGAAGCCCGCCAAGGAGAAGAAGGAGAAGGCCGTCAAGGAGCCGAAGAAGGCCGCGCCCAAGAAGCCCGCCCGCAAGAAGACGGTGAAGGAGTCGCGGATGAAGGCCTACTGGGGCGTGTTCAGCCCGGCGATGAAGCGGCTGGCGATGTTCGAGTACGCCGACAAGAAGGCGGCCGAGAAGAAGGCCTCCGAGCTCGGTGCGACCCACTTCATCCAACTCGTCAAGGAAGCCATCGCGGAGTGATCCGCGGCGGCGCCGGACGTGTCCCCCAGCCCTGGAGCCACCAGTCGATGAACGCGCACGCCAACCCCGCCACCTTTCTCGACACCCTGAAGCGCGCGGACGCGGGCGCCACGCCCGTGACCGTGGCGTTCGGCGACGGGATCGGCCCCGAGATCATGCAGGCGAGCCTGAAGATCCTCGTCGCCGCCGGCGCGCGGCTCGCCTTCGAGCCGATCGACATCGGCGAGCGGGTCTACCTGTCGGGCAACACGGCGGGCATCGCGCCGGAGGCCTGGGACAGCCTGCGGCGCACGAAGGTGTTCTACAAGGCGCCGATCACGACGCCCCAGGGGGGCGGCTTCAAGAGCCTCAACGTCACCGTCCGCAAGACGCTCGGGCTCTACGCCAACGTCAGGCCGTGCACGGCCTACGCGCCGTTCATCGCCACGAAGCACCCCGTCATGGACGTGGTCATCGTCCGCGAGAACGAGGAGGACCTCTACGCGGGCATCGAGCACCGCCAGACCGACGAGGTCGTGCAGTGCCTCAAGCTCATCAGCCGCCCGGGCTGCGAGAAGATCGTGCGCTACGCGCTCGAGTATGCCCGGGCCCACGGCCGCAAGAAGGTGACGTGCTTCACGAAGGACAACATCATGAAGCTCACCGACGGCCTGTTCCACAAGGTGTTCGACGAGATCGGCGCCGAGTATCCGGAGCTCGAGAAGGAGCACTGGATCGTCGACATCGGGGCCGCGAAGCTGGCCGACAACCCGGGCCAGTTCGACGTCATCGTGATGCCGAACCTCTACGGCGACATCCTCTCCGACGTCGCGGCCGAGATCGCCGGCTCGGTCGGGCTGGCGGGATCGGCCAACATCGGCGAGCACTGCGCCATGTTCGAGGCGATCCACGGCTCGGCCCCGCGCCGGGCGGGCCAGGACCTGGCCAATCCCTCGGGGCTGCTGCTCGGCGGCGTGCTGATGCTCGTCCACGTGGGCCAGGCCGACGTGGCCGAGCGCGTCCACAACGCGTGGCTGAAGACCATCGAGGACGGCGTGCACACCTACGACGTCTTCGAGGAGGGCGTCTCCACGAAGAAGGTGGGCACCCAGGCGTTCGCGGCGGAGGTCGTCGCCAGGCTCGGGCAGCGGCCCGCCACGCTGCGGGCCGCCGACTACGCGAAGCGGCCGACCATGCGGCTGCCGACGTGGACGCGGAAGGCGCGGGCGAAGAAGGAGACCGTGGGGATCGATGTGTTCGTCCACGCGCCCGGCAGCGCCCCCGAGGCGCTCGCGGCCACGATGAAGCAGGCCATGGCCGGCGGATACGACCTCGCCATGATCACCAACCGCGGCGTGAAGGTCTGGCCGGGCGGGCTCCCGGAGACGTTCTGCACCGATCACTGGCGCTGCCGCTTCATGGCCGCGCCCGGCACGCCGCTGACCCACGCCATGATCGCCGACCTGCTCGGCCGCCTGGCGCAGGCCGGCGTCGACTTCATCAAGACCGAGCACCTCTGCACGTTCGACGGCGAGCCCGGCTACTCGCTGGGGCAGGGGCAGTGAGCCGCCCGGCCGCCGCGGCCGGTCACCAGGGGCTCTGCCATTCGCCCCAGGCGGCCAGGTAGCGTTTCAGGCCGGGGCAGTCCTGCGCCCGCGACTCGATCCACTCCCGCGCCTCGGCGATCAGCGCCGCCTCGCGCTTCAGGTCGATGTCGCCCGCCACCACCCGCGACCGCAGGAACACGAAGTAGGTGTCGAGCACGTCGGCCCGGCAGTAGTCGTGGATCTCGGTCTTCCTCCCCGAGTCCCACAGGTCCTGCACCATGTGGCCGGCCACCTCGGTCTTGCCCGGCTTGCCCACGAGGTTGGCCGCCAGCGACAGCCCGCCGTTGAACCGCGAGGCGCCCGAGTTCGTGAACCATTCGTGGAGGTCGAAGTGGGCCGCCGTGTTGTAGCGGTAGCGGGGCTGGTCGAAGCTCCGTGCGTCCTCGGCGAACCAGTCGGGAATCCGGATGCCGTAGCGGAAGGCGCACAACTCGAGCAGCGGCATGTCGAAGCCGCGGCCGTTGAACGACACGAGCCGCGGCCGGTTGTAGCGCCGCCAGCCCTCCCAGAACTTCCGCACGATCTCGTGGGGCCGCGACTGCTCCTCGTCGAGCGCCACGAGGTCCAGGAGCCGCAGGCCCTTGTCCACCTTGGCGATCACGAGCGACACCGGCAGCTGGAAGGTGTAGGGGATGAAGTCCTTGCCGTTCTCGGCCTGGAGTTCGCCGCGGTAGCGGGCGATCGCCTTCTGCGGCGGCAGGTCCTCGCCCGGATAGCGCAGCCGCGACACGAGCGCTCCGTCGGCCACGCTCTCGATGTCGAAGACGAGGTACCGCGGGTCGGTGGCGGGCATGGTCAGCGCCTCGCCAGCGGGTGCGCGAGCGGCAGCCAGGCGCCGTCCGCCCGGCTCGACGCCACCGCCCGCTCGATGAACAGCATCCCCTCCACGCCGTCGCCCACGTTGGGGTAGACGGTGTCCCGCCGCTCGAACGAGCCGCCGGTCGCGGCCGCGGCCATGGCGTCGAAGGCGGCGCGGTAGACGTTGGCGAAGGCCTCGAGGAAGGCCTCGGGGTGGCCGCTGGGGAGACGGCAGGCCGCCTTGCCGGCGTCGTTCGTGAACGGCGCGTTGGGGTCGCGGGTGTAGAGGAAGTGCGGCTTGCCGTTGTGCCGCACGAGCATCCGGTTCGGCTCCTCCTGGTGCCACTCCAGGCTGCCGAGCGTGCCGTCGACCTGGATCCGCAGGTCGTTCTCGCGGCCGTGGCTGATCTGCGAGGCGGTCACCGTGCCCAGGGCGCCGCCCCGGTAGCGGATCACCGCATGGCCGTCGTCGTCGAGCGGCCGGCCGGAGGCGTAGGTCTTGAGGTGCGCGCTGATCGACTCGGGGAGGAGGCCCGTCATGTAGCGGCCGAGGTTGTAGGCGTGGGTGCCGATGTCGCCGAAGCAGCCGGCGGCGCCGCTCCTGGCGGGATCGGTCCGCCAGGCGGCCTGCTTCTGCCCCTCGCTCTCGAGCCGCGTCCGCAGCCAGCCCTGGATGTACTCGGCGCGGACCGCCTGGATCTCGCCGAGTTCGCCGGCCAGGATCATCTCCCGCGCCTGCCGCACGAGCGGGTAGCCCGTGTAGTTGTGGGTGACCGCGAACACGAGGGGCTTCTGTGCCGCGAGCGCCGCCAGTTCCTCGGCCTCGGAGAGCGTGAGCGTGAGCGGCTTGTCGCAGACCACGTGGAAGCCGGCCTCGAGCGCGGCCTTGGCGACCGGGAAGTGCACGTGGTTGGGCGTGGTGATCGACACGAAGTCGATCCGGCGGTCGGCGGGCAGCGCCCGCTCGGCCGCGAACATCTCGGCGAACGAGCCGTAGGCCCGCGCCGGATCGATGTCGTAGTCGGCGGCGCTCGCCCGGGCCCGGTCCGGGTCGCTCGAGAGCGCGCCCGCCACGAGGGCCGCGCGGTTGTCGAGCACCGCAGCCGTGACGTGCACGCGGCCGATGAACGATCCCTGCCCGCCCCCCACGATCCCCATCCGCAGCTTGCGGCCGAGCGGTCCGTTCGTCGCCATGCCTCGCCTCCTTTCGCGCGGCCTCCCGCCGCGCGGGCGGAATCTAGCACACCCGCGGCAGCGGCGGCAGCGAGGCGGGTCGGGCGACGGCTTTTGCCGGCGCCCGGCCGTGACCCTACGATGATCGCTCGCGGGGCACGATGTACTGCGCCGCCTCCCGCTCCGGATCCACGGCCCATGGGCTTCCACGATCGCGGCTACGTCGCACCGCGTTCACCGTTCGACTCCGGCTGGACCGCCGTGGTCGTGCTCGTGATCGCCAACGTGGCGGTGTTCGTGGCCAACATGCTCGGGCCTGCCGAGCCGTCGTCGCTCAACGACCTGCTGGCCCTCCGCGCCGACCTGCCCCGGCAGCCCTGGCGGTGCTGGGAGCTCGTCACCTACGGCTTCGCCCACGCGCTGCCGAACAGGAACGACCTGCCCTGGCACCTCCTCGGCAACATGCTCACGCTCTGGTTCTTCGGCCGGGCCGTCGAGGAGCTGCTGGGCCGGGCCGAGTTCCTCCGCTTCTACCTCGTGGCCCTCGTGGTCGCGGGCCTCGTCTGGCTGGCGAGCGAGTCGCTGGGCCGTCCGGGGGGCGCGGCGCGGCTGATCGGCGCCAGTGGCGCGGTGACCGCGGTGCTCGCCGTGTTCATCTGGAACTTTCCGCACGTGACCGTGCTCGTGTGGGGCGTCCTGCCGGTGCCCGCGTGGGCGCTCGGCGTGCTGTACGTGGTGTGGGACGTGCAGGGCACGGCCGCCCACGACTCGAACGTCGCCCACGTGGCGCACCTCGCGGGCGCCGCCTTCGGCCTCCTCTACGCCTGGCAGGGCTGGAGCTTCGCGGGCCTCGGCGACCTGCCGGGCCGCTGGACCGCCTTCCGCCGCGGCGGGCGGTACCGGGTCGTGCGGCCCGACGACGATGCCGACGGTGACGGGGCCTCGCTCCAGCGGCAGGTCGACCGGATCCTCGAGAAGATCAGCCGCTCGGGCTCGGCGAGCCTCACGCCCGACGAGCGGGACTCTCTGGAGCGGGCCAGCCGCAGGCTCAAGGACCGCGAACGGGTGTCGTGACCCGTGCGGCGGACGCGATCCGCGCCGCTACTTCGTGAACGTCTGGCGGACGCCGCCGGTCGGCATGACGCCGCTCGTCGGCGCGGGCGGCACCGGTACGGGTGCCGCGGCGGGCGGCGGCAGCGTGGCCATGCGGGGTTGCGGCCGACCCGCGAGCCGCAGGCCGTCGATGAAGGCCACGAGTTCCTCGAACCGCCGGTCGTCCGGCACGCCCGGCACGACGCCGCGGGGGATGCCGGCCGTGTCGACGACGGCCGTGTTGGGGGCGCCGTCGACCATGCCGAAGGCCCGCTTGAGATCATCGTCGAAGTCGAGCCACACCGAGAGGTGCGGCGATTCCTTCCGCAGCCTCGACCGGGCCACGACCTGCAGCGACTTGGGCACCTCGGGCACGCACGCCACCGGCACCACGTGGACGTCGGGCACGCGGGCGCCGGCGGGCCAGCCGGCCGGCGCGACGACGGGCTGCGTGGCCCACGCCTCGGGAGCGGCCGTCGCGGCCGTGGGATGGAAGCGCAGGTGGATGCGCCGGCCGAGATCGACCGCAGCCTCGGCGCCGTAGCGCTCCGCGTAGACGAGCACCACCACGTCGCCCCGCAGCCGGCTCGTCTCGTGCCGGTTCTTGAACTGGTCCTCGAGCACGAACTCGACCGGGGTCGCCGCGGCGTCCGCCCGCGCGGCGCCGGCCGGGAGGCACGAGGCGACGGCGAGGAGCATCGGGGCGAGCCGCGGCATGAAGCACCTGGCCGGAGACCGTGGGGGCGGAGGGAAGTACCGCGCCCGACCTTCCCGCCACAAGGCGGTTTTGCGGCGGCGGCGGCCGTCAGGCGGCCAGCCGCCGTTCGGGGGCCGCGGCGTCTGGGCCGGCGGTGTCGGCGGCGGGTTCGGCGGCGTCACCGGCGTCGTCACCGGCGTCGTCATCCCGGCCCGGCCGCAGGATCGCCAGGACCGCCGGCAGGAACACGAGCGCCGTGAGCGTGCAGGTGGTGACGCCGAGCGTGAGCACGCGGCCCAGGCTCTCGAGGCCCCGGTGGCTGGCCACCATCAGCGCGCCGAAGCCGAGGATCGTGGTCAGCGCGTCGACGAGCACGGAGTTGGCCGTCGAGGCGCTGATCCGGTAGCGGCCCGGCCGTTCGAGCGCGTCGTGGACGACGTGCACGCCGTAGTCCACCGCGATCCCGAGGATCAGCGGGATGCCGATCAGGTTCGCCGGATTGAGGTCGATGCCCACGAGCCCCATGAGGCCGAGCGTCTGCACCATGCCGAGGCCCAGCGGCAGCGCGGCCAGCAGCGCGTGGCGGAGGCTGCGGAAGTCGAGCCACAGCACGGCCAGGATCACGACGAGGGCGGAGAGCGCCGCCTGCTCGTAGCTCCGCTTCATCTCCAGCTACGCCTCGTAGGCCTGCAGCGGATTGCCGGTGGCCTGCGGATCGACGCTGCGGACGTCGCCGACGAAGCGCTCGAGCGCGTCGAAGTTCCAGATGTCGCCGCGTCCGTAGATCTTGAGGAGGTGGCGGCCGCTGGAGCCGACGAACCGC
>JBJTIV010000333.1:0-6066 GCA_046095145.1 Planctomycetaceae bacterium | reverse complement strand
GGCGGGCGTCGTGCCGGTCAGGCGGTGGAAGAGCCGCGTGAAGTGGCTCTGCGACGAGAAGCCGAGGTCGAGCGCCAGGCCGGCCAGCGGGTCTGAGTCGTGTTGCAGCATCTCGAGCGACCGGGCCACCCGCCGGTGGTTGATGAACCGGTACAGGCTCAGGCCGGTGGACTCCCTGAACTTCTTGGCGAAGTGGCTCGGCGACAGGCCGACGACCGCGGCCACGTCGTCGAGCGACGGCGGGATGCGGAGGTGGGCGTCGATGTAGTCGACGAGATGCTGCATCGACCGCCGGTCGAACGTGCTCGAGTCGGCCTCCCACGGCGGCGGAGACGCGCCGTTGAGTCGTGCGAGGTGCCGCAGGAGCTCGTGCGCCGCGTCGTCGTGCGCCATCGTGCGGAGCGCGTCGCCGCCCTGACCGGCGCCCGGCGGGCCGGCCAGCGACAGCCGGGCCATGCAGTCGCGCAGCACCGGGTCGTCGACCGACAGGACTCGCCTCCAGTGCCGCGGGACGGCACCGTCGGCCGTCGACACGGCGGCCTCGAAGATCTCCCTGGGGATGAAGACCGCCCGCACCTTGCAGCCGACGTCGGATTTCAGGACGAACGTGTGCTGTTCGTCGTCCGCCGGCAGAAAGCAGACGGCGCCGACCGGTTCGGCCCATGTCGTTTCACGACCGCGGGTCACCCAGCGCACCCATTGGTGGCCCTGCGTCACGTAGCCGATCGCGTAGGCCTTGCCGTGCGAACAAAACGTGAGCGGCCGGCCGCTGGGTGGAACGCGGACGTCGAACCCCAGCCACGCATGGTGCGAGAAAGGTGCCGGGAACCCCTTCATCAGCACACCCCTCCGATGGCGGCAACACTGTACGCCCAGCGGAGAACAGTGACGAGCCCACGATCTCTTGCGAATGCTTCATCTCGATGTCCGTACCGGCGGACGCACGCTCACTGGGTCATCGTGGCGTGCCAAATCGCCAGCGGCATGCCAACGGGCCGGATCGCACGACACGCGTGCGGCTGGCCGGAAACGGCCTGTCGTCCGCCGGGCTCACCCGCCGGCGACGCGATCCGCCGCGACCGCGGCGGGAATGGAGTGGGCGATATAGGACTCGATTTACCCCCTGGTTCTAACGGCAAAAACTGCATCCGTCGAATCGGAGTGTGCACATATGTGTGCAGACAGTGAAATTCCGGCTTTCGTCCATGAATCCGGGCGTCTTGCCGCGTGGGCCCAGTTGCATCGGGACTTTCGCCAGCGGTTGGCTTCGCTCACCGCAGAGGTCGTTGCCGCCCTCCCAGCCCTGTTCAGCGATGCACCACGGCAGCCATGATCGGTCCCATGCCTGCCCCTCACCGCGCCTCTCGCTTCCACTGGCTCGTCTACCTCCTGCGCTGCTCTGACGGCTCGCCCTACACGGGCATCACCAACGACTCCCCAAGCGGCTGAAGGCCCACGCTGCCGGCAATGCGTCGAAATACACGCGCAGCCGGCTTCCCGTGAGGCTGGTCTCCAGCGAGCCCACGAAGTCCAAATCGGCAGCCCTCAAGCGGGAGGCGGCGATCAAGAAGTTGCACCGGGCCGAGAAGGACAGGTTGGTGGCACAGCGGTGAACGACCGGGCGACTCAGCCTGAAGGAACGGCCGCCGTCACCACCGTCTCGACCTTGCAGGCTTTCCCGGGGCCGATCTGCACGATGGTCCGAACGGGACCCATCACGGTCAGATACCGATGGTCATGCCACTGCGCCGGAGTCGTCACTGGCTACGGACTCCGCTTCCGGCACTTCGCGCACAGATATCAATTGCCCTTCACGGTTGTTCAAGGCCGATTCCGCGTGCCGTTCTGCGGAACCTTGGGGGAACGGTCTCAGCCCAGTTGGAAATCGCAGCGGCAGAACGCTGGCGAGGCACAGGGCCGACTCCCCGCCGAAACATTGATCGCTTGGCCGCGACACCTGTATAACCTCCCCCGGGTCAGGGGACTTCTCCCAGAGATCAGGGGCGCTATTTTGGTCAGTTCGTCGATCGGTTGCGGTTCAGACTCGGAAAACTGAAACATTGCACGGAAGGTTCGTCCCATGGTGTACCGTTCAACGCGTACTGTCTCGCTCATGCTTCTGACCGCGTGCTGCACATGTTCCTCGGACCGCGCAAAGGCATCGGCCCTCGGCAATCATGGCGCTGTGGCTGTCCGAAGTCTTCGTGGAGAGTACGACGGTGAACAGAGCGCACGAGCCGAAGGAGATCCAGTCAGTGTTGAGATGGGGGGAATCGCGACTGGCAACACGTTTCAGTCTTCGAGTGCCTGGGCCTCGGCCAATGCGGCGGCAGATCGATTCCTGCAGGTTTCCGCCATCGCCAAGGGTGTGGGTGCTGGGCCGTTTGTGCCTGCGGGACAGGCACAAGGCGTGGCTGTCTGGCGAGATATCGCCACGACTGACGTGAGCACCAAGCCCAAAGCCCTGCGCTTCACGTTTACCCTGTCGTCGTTTCTCAAGGCAACGGCGTACCCGGATGCGGTCGGTGATTCTGTCAGTAACAACGCTTCGATCGGAGTCGAGTGGCAGACTGGTCCGGATAGTAGGTGGTGGAACTATGACGGCGGACTATATTCGGAGTACGCGTATATCCAAGCAATCGCCGATTCGCCGGCGGGGTTTGAGTCACCGGCGCTGACCACCATTGAAAGATATGTGGCGGACCAGTGGAGGCGGTGGGATTCATATTCATTTGCACCCGTGCCGGATGGGGCCAAGTATTTATTCGAGGGGACGTTCCACATCGATGTTCCTTACTCGGATCAGTACGGCGGATATGGATGGGGACTGGCGCTGTCTGCTTATTCACATGCCAAGGGGGGTGAAGCCGCTGTCTTTCCGACAGGTCAAGACGGCCCCGCGGGAGTTCGGCTTCAGTCGGTCAGCAATCTTGAGATTGGTTCGCCGCTACGTGTGTATTTTGATTCCGGCCGTCTCCCCATGGATGTGCCTGGGTTCGTCGCGTTCGACGTTCCTGCCGGCATCCAAACCCAGGAGCAGGCCGGCTACTCTTTGCTCACACCACTGATCGCCACAAGCGTGACCAAAACCGGTCTGGGCACGCTGGTGTTCGACGCCGCGAACACCTACACGGTTCCCACGGCAATCGAGCAGGGAACCTTGGCGATCACGAACTCCGCTGCCCTGTCGCGTTCGTCGCTCGTGAGCCTTGCCAGCGGAGCGGGTTTCGATGTCAGTGGCCTGGCCGGCGGCTACACCGTGCCCAGCGGCCAGGCCATCGCGGGCTCGGGCACTGTGTTGGGCTCAGTCACGTTTGGTGCCGGCTCGACCCTCTCACCGGGCGCATCCAGCTCACCGTGGGGTACGAGCCTCGTGTCATCAAGCGAACATTTGGGCTCGCTGCAGGCGCTCGTAGTCCCGGAGCCGTCTACCCTTGGGTTGGTGAGCGTGGGACTCTGCTTCATTCGCCTTGGGACTCTGCGGCGGAAGCGAGAGGCCTGACACCAGGAAAAGCAGCCAAGATCGACAGCCTCATCCGTCCACGGACGCCTCTGGTGTCCAATGCGCGGACGACGCTCACGAAGATCATCGCGCGGGCCGGGCACAAGCCATGGCCACGGTTGTTTCAGAACTTACGGGCGTCCTGTGCGACCGACTGGGTCGATCGCTACCCTAACCACGTGGTTGCCAAATGGCTCGGCCACTCCCCGCTGATCGCCGCCGCCCACTACCTCCAGGCCCGGGAGCGGCACTTCGAGGACGCCGTCGCTGGCAGCGGGTCGGCAGGCGCCGTCGCCCCGCCCAAGGCCGCTCCGGGGACTGTGCACATGTGTGTGCGGGCCACAGCCGCCGCGGCCAGCAGCGACCCGCACGAATCGGAACAATCCGGCCAAAAACGCCAGAGCGTGCGAAACGATGCGAATCGCTGCGGACCGCAGCAAACCGCGATAATGGGCGATATAGGACTCGAACCTATGACCCCCAGCTTGTCGAGCTGGTGCTCTAACCAACTGAGCTAATCGCCCTCGCTCGACACGAGTCTCGCGGCCACAATGAGCCCAGTCAAGCGACGGCGGTCCCGGCGGCGGGAAACGGCGGCTCCGCTTGTCGCCCCCGTCAGGCGCCGGCTAGGCTCCGATTTTTTTCTTCGCCAGCCCCCCCTTGACCCTGCCTGTGCCCATGATGCTCCACATCCGCCACGCCGACGGTTCCGTCCGGCAGGTCGCCACGCCCGCCCGCGTCGCCGAGGCCGTCGCCGAGCAGCGATCGCCGCATGGCGGCCGGCCGATTGCCGCGGTGCTCGACGGCAAGACCGTCGGGCTCGACGCCGCGCTGCCGGCCGAGGGCACCGTCGACCTCGAACCGCTGTATACCGGCGACCCGCGGGCCCTGCCCGTGATGCGGCACTCCGCGGCCCACGTCATGGCCCGGGCCGTGATGCGGCTCTTCGAGGGGGTGGAACTCGCCTTCGGCCCGACGGTGGGGGAGGGCTACTATTACGACCTGCGGGCCGCGCGGCCGATCACCGACGAGGATCTGCCCGCCATCGAGGCCGAGATGCGACGGATCATCGAGGCCGACGAGGCGTTCGAGCGGGTCGAGGTGCCGCGGGGCAAGGCCGTCGAGATCGTCCGCGGCCTGAACCAGCCCCTCAAGGCGGAGCACATCGAGACTGGCCTGGCCGAGCACCCATCGCTGTCGTTCTACCGGCAGGGAGAGTTCGTCGACCTCTGCCGCGGGCCGCACGTTCCCAGCCCGGGCTGCATCGGAGCCTTCAAGCTCACGAACATCGCCGGCGCCTACTGGAAGGGGGACGCGAACAACGCCCAGCTCCAGCGGCTCTATGGCACCGCCTGGTTCTCGCAGGCCGATCTCGACGCCCACCTGGCAGCGCTGGAGGAAGCGCGCCGCCGCGACCATCGCGTGCTCGGCAAGCAGCTCGATCTGTTCACCACCAGCCCGCTGGTGGGCTCGGGGCTGGTGCTCTGGATGCCGAAGGGAGCCGTCCTGCGGGGCACGCTCGAGGCCTTCGTGCGGGAGGAGCTCGCCGCCCGCGGCTACCAGCCGGTCTACACGCCCCACATCGGCAAGGTCGACCTCTACAAGATCTCCGGCCACTATCCGTACTACGCCGACAGCCAGTTCAAGCCGATCGTGATGAGCGACGACGAGCAGTACCTGCTCAAGCCGATGAACTGCCCGCACCACACGATGATCTACAAGTCGCGGCCGCACAGCTACAAGGACCTGCCGCTACGGCTCGCCGAGTTCGGCACCGTCTACCGCTACGAGCAGTCGGGCGAGCTGGGCGGCATGACGCGGGTTCGCGGCTTCACCCAGGACGACGCCCACATCTTCTGCACCCCCGAGCAGGTCGAGCAGGAGGTGGAGGGCTGCATCGACTTCACGCTCAAGGTGCTGGAGAGCCTGGCCTTCGACAACTTCCGCGTGCGGCTGGGATTCCGTGATCCCGCGAGCGACAAGTACGTGGGCCCACCCGAGCGCTGGGACGAGGCCGAGGCGGCGATCGAGCGGGTGGCCCGGCGGATGAACCTGCCCGGCTGCGAGCCGGAGCCCGGCGAGGCCGCCTTCTACGGGCCCAAGATCGACTTCGTGGTCAACGACTCGCTCGGCCGCGAGTGGCAGCTCGGCACGGTGCAGCTCGACTACAACCTGCCGAGCGCCGAACGGTTCGACCTCGAGTACATCGGCGCCGACAACGCCAAGCACCGCCCGGTGATGATCCACCGCGCGCCGCTGGGGAGCCTGGAGCGGTTCGTGGGCGTGCTCATCGAGCACTTCGCCGGCGCCTTCCCCCTGTGGCTGGCCCCCGAGCAGGTGCGGGTGATCCCGGTGAGCGAGAAGAGCCAGGCCTACGCCGAGGCGGTGAAGGCCCGGCTCGAGGCCGCCGGCCTGCGGACGGGCATCGACCTGGCCGCCGAGAAACTCGGCGCCAAGATCCGCACGGCGCAGCTCGACCTCATTCCGATGATGGTCGTCTGCGGCCCGCGGGACGAGGCGGCCGGCACGGTGAGCCTCCGCGACCGCGTGGACGGCGACCTCGG
>JBJTIV010000332.1:0-6225 GCA_046095145.1 Planctomycetaceae bacterium | reverse complement strand
TCTTCGACTGTGACGGCACGCTCGCCGACACCATGCCGGCCCATTACCGGGCCTGGCAGCGGGTGACCGGCCTGCACGGCATCGAGTTCGACGAGGAGCGTTTCTACGGCCTCGCCGGCCGCCCCACCCGCGACATCGGGGCCACCCTGGCCGCGGGCGCCGGGCTCGCCATCGACGTGGAACAGGCCACGGTGCTGGCCGTGAACTACGTGCGAATGCGGTCGGTGCTGCTCGACTTCGGCTCGGAACTGCTCCGCGACCGCGCGGAACTCGTGGCGGCGGCCATCGATCGGGACGCGCTCGAGGCCGTGACCGCGGCACGGGTGATGGCGATCGCCACCGGAGACGGGCTGCTCGGCCGACGGTTCGACGCCCTGCGGTTCACCCGCGGCGTGCTCGAGGCCTATCCGCAGTTCACCGGCGTGTCCCTCGGGCTCGAGCCGAATGCCGACGGCCTGGACGCCAAGGCCGCGGTGTCGGGCACCGCGCCGGCCACCGAGGTCGATCCGCCGGAGGCTCCGGCCGACCAGACGTCGACCGCGGCGCTCGCCGGCCTGCCGCCGCAGGCCCACGGGCATGCGGGCCGCTTCATTCCCTACTGGCACCGCGACCGCGCGGCACCCGAGCGGATCCTGCTCGCCCCGCTGACGATGTTCGAAGGCCAGTATTACCAGGGTGCCCGGCAGCGGTACCTCGACCCGACGCAGCCCGACAAATGGCTCGTGACCGAGCCCTACGACTACGAGGGCGTGCCCATGGTCGAGCAGATGTATCCCATTTCGGCGGACGGCCGCTTTTTGGGCGTGGCCGGCGTGGACCGCCGGCTCGACCGCGTGACGGCCGACCTCGAGGAGGTGCAGCGCCGGCAGAAGGCCGCGGGCTGGAACGTGGAGATCTTCGTCGTGGGCCGCCTCGGCCGGATCGTGGCCTCGACGGTTCGGTCGCCGGACTTCCGGATGCAGTCCCTGACCGAAACGCCCTACAACGACATCCTCGGCGACTTCCACACCGCGCCCGATCCCGACCGCGTGACCAGGGCCGTCGATCCGCTCTCGGGCGCGGACTGCCTCTACGCCGGTGCCCGCGTGCCCTCCGCCACCTGGACGGTGGTGATGCAGATGCGGCAGGCCGATCTCCTGCGGCGGGTGCAGGGCCCGCTGCTCATGTCGGGCGCGATCGCGTCGGCCGGCATGGCGGGCGTGATCGGGCTCATGGCCTGGCTGGCCAACTCGCTCGCGAAGCGGATCGGCCGGGCGGTGGCTGCCGCCCGCCGCGTGGCGCAGGGCGACCTCTCGGGCTCGGTCGAAACGCACGGCGGCGACGAGACCGGCCAACTGCTCCGCGACGTGGGCACCATGACCGCCAACCTGCGGGACCTCGTCTCCCAGGTGAAGCAGGCGAGCATCGACCTGGGGGCCACGGCGCGGCAGCTCTCGGCGGCCGGCCGCCAGCAGGAATCGGCGATCGCGGCCCTGGGCGCGAGCACGAGCGAGGCGGCCGTCGCCAGCCGGCAGATCTCCGTGACGGGTCGCGAGCTGCTCGGCACGATGGGCGAGGTGAGCGCGGTGGCCGCGGAGACCGCGGAGGTGGCCGACGCGGGCCGCGAGGGCCTCGTGGAGGTGGGCGAGTCGATGGGCCTGCTCGAGCGGTCCACCGCCGAGGTGTCGGGCCGGCTGGCCGCGATCCGCCAGCGGGCCGAGGACATCACGATGGTGGTGACCACGATCACGAAGGTGGCCGACCAGACGAACCTGCTCTCCATCAACGCCGCGATCGAGGCGGAGAAGGCGGGCGAGCACGGCCACGGCTTCATCGTGGTGGCCCGCGAGATCCGCCGGCTGGCGGACCAGACGGCGGTGGCCACGCTCGACATCGAGCGGCTCGTGGAGCAGATGCAGCAGGCGGTGGCCGCGGGCGTGGGGGAGATGGAGAAGTTCGCGGGGGAGGTGAAGACGGGGGTCGAGCGGGTGGCCGCGATCAGCGGCCGGTTCGCCGAGGTGCTCGACAAGGGGCACGGCCTCACCGGCCGCTTCGAGCAGGTGCAGGCGGGCATGCAGGCCCAGTCGACCGGCGCCCAGCAGATCACCGAGGCGCTGGCCACCCTCACCGACGGCACCCAGGCCGCGGGCGAGGCCCTGGCCGAGTTCAAGGCGGCCGCCGGCCACATGGTGACGGCGGTGGAGGGCCTCTCCGACACCGTCAGCCGGTTCCGCGTCGAGGGCTGAAAGCCCGGCGAACCTGGCAAGCGGGGCAAGTCCAGGTGGCTTTGGCGGTCCCGGGCCATCTGCGGGAAATGCTCATGGATCGGGTCGCGGGGAGTCGATCACTCCCGACGATTACGCCGATTCTCCGGTGCGGGTCCAGCCCGCGGAGCACGGCTTCCACCGCGACACGACCGCCTTGTGATGACGAGACCACGCTCCACCCGGGCCGAGACTCGAGCGGTCCAGCGCCACCGCTGGCGCGCCCGCGTCGCGACGTCGGGGCGACTCCGCCGCGGTGTCGTCGTGGCCCTGGTCATCGCGGGCTTCACGCTCCTGCCGTCGCAGGGCCGCGGCCAGTTCGGTCAGATGGGAGCGGCGCCGCCGGCGGGCCTCGTCAACGGCGCCGTCGCCAGGCTGACCGGGCCCGACTCGGCGCTGCCCGGGTTCATGTACTACGGCGTCAACGCGGCCGACCGGGGCCTCGGCTACCGCGGCAGCTACATGACGCTCGGCGGGTTCATCCCGGCCTTCGAGGACGACCTCGGTGGCTTCTGGTCCGCCGACCTGCGCAGCCATCTCTCCGTCTACGGCTGCTTCTTCTCGAACGTCGGCGCCGTCCGCAAGCAGTTCATCGGGGGCACGCTCCTGGGCGTGGGCGTCTACTGGGACTACGACGGTGACCTGAACCAGTATTCCACCATGCCGATCGTGGGCACTCCCTACTCGTTCGCCGGCGGCCAGGTCTACAACCAGGTGGGCATCTCGGGAGAGTGGCTCACGGACTGGGGCAACCTGCGGAGCAACGGCTACATCCCCCTGGGCAACACGGCCCAGCTCGTGGGGCCGTTCGTCGGCAACGTCGTGCTCTGCGAGAACGGCGTCAACGCCGCGCTCGGCGGAGCCGACCTCGAGGTGGGCGCCTACATTCCCGGCCTGGCCGACTGGGCCGGCATGATCAGCGTGGGCGGCTACGCGTTCGGCAACACGAGTTACTCGTTCCCCGACGGTGCCGAAGCCGTGCCCTGGTTCGGCGGCGTGTACACGCGGCTCGACATGACGTTCCTGCGCAACTGGGACTTCTCCCTGCAGGCCAACAACGACTCGTTCTTCGACTGGACGGGCTTCGCCCGGCTCACGTACCGCATGGGCGGCAGTCGCCGCCGCAACGTGCCCGACCAGATGGAGCAGCCGATGATGCGCAACGAGCACATCGTGCGCGCCTACGAGGCGCCGGTCGTGGCGACGAACCCGAACAACCTCGACGCGTCGGGGAATCCGCTCCCCTGGCGGGTGTTCCACGTGGACAACAGCGCAGCGACGTCCGGCGACGGCTCCGCGGAGTCGCCGTTCACCACGCTCGGCGAAGCCGGTCTCGCCGCTAACGCCGCGTACGACATCGTCTACGTCTCCCGGGGCAACAGCGCCGTTGATCCCTATGTGACGGCTCCCAGCGGCTACCTCTTCAGCGCGGCCAACCAATACCTCATCGGCCAGGGCAGCACGGTGGCGATCCCGACGGCGACGTGCGGCGACACGAGCTTCTTCGGTCTTGGCGGCTCGAGCGGCTATCCGCGCATCACGAATCCCGTCGGACCGGCGATCGTGCTGAACCAGCCCAACGTCACCGTCAGCCATCTCAGCATCGTGAACTCGCCACTGGGCATCGGCGACGCTGCGGGCGGCTCCGGCCTGGTGTCGGACGTGATCATCACGGGGAACGCCCTCGGACCACAGCGCGGCGTCTTCATCGCCAACTCGACCGGCCCGTACACGTTCGATCGCATGCAGCTCCGCGATCTCGACGACGACGGCTTCGTGATCGCGGCGGATGATGCTCGCGTCACGATCAGGCGATCGTCGATCGACAATACGACCGGCACGGGAATTCGCGTATCGGGATCGGGGGCGGTGGTCGACGTCGTCAGCACGACTGTGGACGGCAATCGCGGCACTGCGATGCAGGCTTCGGGCGCCCGTTCTCGACTGACGGTCGTGAGTTCGACCATCGCCGACACCCGCGGCGACGCGCTCGTGGCTTCGGGATCAGCGGCGAGGATCGTCGTCGACTCGTCGAGCATCCTTCGAACCGAGGGCTCCGCCCTCGTGGCTTCCGGGGTCGACTCACGGATCGATGGTCGCAGGGTCAACATCGCGGTGACCGGCAGCGACGGCGTGGTGGTGTCCGGTTCCGGCGCGGACGTGATCCTCGCGTCGTCCACGATCAGTCAGGCTGACGGCTTCGGTGCGATTGTGTCCGGATCGGATGCAGGGCTCTATCTCACGGGGAGCAGCCTGATCTCCAGGTCCGCATCGGACGGCATCCATGTGATCGGAGACCGCACGAAGGTTCTGGTGCGTGACTCGAGCGTGGTCAACTCCGCCATCAATGGCGTGTACGTCGACAACCGCTTGAATTCGGGCGAGAGCCAGGTCTCGCTGCTTCGCGCTCGCGTCGACGGGGCAGGCAGCAGCGGCGTGTTTGCGGAGGGTGTCAGCGGAACCGCGGGCGTGGTGCAGATCTTCTCGTCGACCATTACGAATGCGGCACTCGCCGGCGTCACCGTCAATGAGAGCAACGTCGACATCGGCCGCGATCCGACGGTCACCGGGGCGCGCGACACGCAAATCACGAACACGGGCGGCTGGGGCGTCTTCACTGCATTCAACTCGCGGGTGCGCGTACAGAACACGACGATTGCCGGTGTCACGACCGGCATCGAGGTCCGCGGCAACCCCGGCCCTACAGCCAACCCCCTCACTTCGCCGGCGAACAACCTCACTGCAATCAGCAACACGATCACGGTGACCGGAAGCACGGGAATCCTGATCACCGCGAACCACGAACCACAGCCGGCCGAACCCACCTCCTATGCGAATGCCCTGCTGCTGCAGAATCGAATTGCGTCGTCCGGCACTGCCGGCGGCTTGACGGGCATCTTGTTGGAGACGACCAATCCGACATCTCCGCCGAGCGTGCTGCCGAGCATCGTGATCACCGGCGCGATCACTCCGGAAAACCTCAGTCAGTTGAACCTCGGTACACCGGTCTTGGAGTCGCCTCGGCCGGAAGTGGGCTGGGATTTCCCGGCGACGCGGACGCCCCCGGAACTGCCGCCGACGCCCGCCGTGCCCGCGCCGCCTCCGTGATGGATGCGGACTGTAACTCCTCGCGAATGACGCAACGGACCCTGTCGTGATCAGACCACGCCGATTCCTATCGCTGTGCATGCTAGCGGCCATGGCGATCGCCTCGGTCACCGGATCGGCGTTCGCCCAGATGGGCCAAGCGCCTCTCCCGCCGGCTGGGAGCATCGGCGGAGCGGCGGTCGCCGGCTTTCAGCGGCTCAACGAGAACGGCCCCGGCTGGCTCTACTACGGCGTCAACGCCGCCGACCGCGGCCTCGGCTACAACGGCAGCTACATGACGCTCGGCGGCTTCGTGCCCTATGGCGAGGACGACCTCGGCGGTTTCTGGGCGGCCGACCTGCGCAGCCACCTGTCCGTGAATGGTGGCTTCTTCTCCAACGTCGGCGCCGTCCGCAAGCAGTTCATCGGCGGCACGCTCCTCGGCGTGGGCGTCTACTGGGACTACGACGGCGACCTGAACCAGTATCCCACCGGGGGCGCACTCGGCACGGAGCGGTTCGGCCAGTTCGGCCACGTCTACAACCAGGTGGGCGTGAGCGGTGAGTGGCTCACCGACTACGGCAACCTGCGGAGCAACGGCTACATCCCGGTCGGCACCACGGCCCACACGGTCGGCGCACCGGGTTCGCCCTTCGTCGGCAACAACCTGCTCTGCCAATACGGCCTCGACGCTGCCCTCGGCGGGGCGGATCTCGAGGTGGGCGCCTACATCCCGGGCCTCGCCGACTGGGCCGGCATGATCAGCGTCGCCGGCTCTTCCCGGGGCCACCCCCGCTCAGACTGGCCGCAGGTCCCTCAAGCCGGTCAGAGCGTCGTGCCGGTTTTCGGCGGCGTCGACACGCGGCTCGACATGACGTTCCTGCGCAACTGGGAC
>JBJTIV010000331.1:0-7650 GCA_046095145.1 Planctomycetaceae bacterium | reverse complement strand
GCAGGTACTTCAGTCCCTGCACGTCCTGATCGCGGATCTCGCGTTGGGTCCGTCCGGCCATGGACGGCACGATAACGCCATGATCAGTAGCGCGCAACTCAGCCCGCATCCCTCATCTTGCCGGGTCGCTCATGCGCAAATTCCGTGCCGAACAGGATTGCCCTCCGGGCCTGCGCTTCCTCCGCGCTGTCTGCGCTCCGCCATCCATGGCTGCGCTGGCCAGCGAGGCCGGCTCACGGGCATGGGCGGACCCTCGCGGACGTCGTGCGAGGGTCACGTGCGGAGTGGAATGCACTCAGCGCCGGCGGACCGGGATGACCGCGACTTCGCGGCCGGCGAGGCGGCGGCAGGCGGCGGCGATGCCCGCGGCGTCGAGGCCGAGGTCGGCGAGCAACTCGCCCCGCTCGCCGTGCTCCACGAACTGGTCGGGCAGGCCGAGCCACACGATCGGACCCGCGGGCAGCGGCGCCTCCGCCGCGGCCCGGGCGTCGCTCACGGCCTCGAGCACCGCGCTGCCGAAGCCGGTCTGCAGGGCGTTCTCCTCCACCGTCACGGTCCACGGGGCGGCCTCGATGCGCTCCACGATCGCCGGATCGAGCGGCTTCACGAAGCGGGCGTTGACCACCGCGACCTCGAGGCCCTCCTGCCGCAGTGCCGTCGCCGCCTTCACGGCCTCGCCGAGCAGCGTGCCGCAGGCCACGACGAGACCGTCGGCGCCGTCGACGACGAGTTCCGACCGGCCGAGTTCGATCGGCGCCCGCGATCCCTCGTGCCGCTCGACGGTCGCCTTCGGATAGCGGATCGCCACGGGGCCGGGCTGGGCGAGGGCCCAGGGAAGCATCGCCTCGAGGTCGTGCTCGTCGCCCGGGGCGAGCACGGCGAGATGGGGAAACAGCCGCATGTAGCCCAGGTCGAAGGCCCCGTGGTGCGTCGGGCCGTCGGGGCCGGTGAGCCCCGCGCGGTCCATCATGAACACGACCGGCAGGTTCTGCAGGCAGACCTCCTGAAACACCTGGTCGTAGGACCGCTGCAGGAACGTGCTGTAGATGTCGACGATCGGCCGGCAGCCCGCCTTCGCCTGGCCCGCCGCGAAGGCCACCGCGTGCGACTCGCAGATGCCCACGTCGAAGAACCGCGCCGGAAACTCCTCGCGGACCTTCTCCAGCTTGTTGCCCTGGCACATCGCGGCGGTGAGCACCGTCACCCGCTCGTCGCGCCGCAGGCAGGCGGCGATCGTGGCGGCCGCCACGTCGGTGTAGGCGCGCGACGACGACTTCTTGATCGACACGATGCAGTCGTCGTCGTCGCACTCGAAGGGGGCCGGCGTGTGGAAGAAGACCGGGTCGTCGGCCGCCGGCTTGAAGCCGTGGCCCTTCTCGGTGAGCACGTGGAGCAGGATCGGCCCCTGCTCGTCCTTCACGAGTTCGAGATAGCGGATGAGGTTGGGCAGCGAGTGGCCGTCGACGGGGCCGAAGTAGCGGATGCCCATGGCCTCGAACAGCGCCCCGCCGTGCAGGCCGGTCTTCAGCGACTCCTTGACGGTGCCGAGCATCCGCTCCATCGACTCGCCGACCATCGGCACGCCCTTGATCATCTCCCCCGCCTGCTGCTTGAGCTCGCGGTACCAGGGGTTGGTGCGGATCGTGTCGAGGTACTCCGCCAGGGCCCCCACCCGCGGGCAGATCGACATCCGGTTGTCGTTGAGGATCACGAGCAGCCGCTTCTTGAGGAAGCCGGCGTTGTTGAGGGCCTCGAACACGATCCCCGACGGCAGGGCGCCGTCGCCGATCACCGCCACGCTCCGCCGGTCGTCCTCGCCCAGGAGCCCGTCGCCACTGGCCAGGCCGAGCGCGGCCGAGACGCTGCAGCCCGCGTGGCCGGTCATGAACAGGTCGTAGGGACTCTCCACGGGGTTGGGATACCCCATCAGGCCGCCCTTCGTGCGGATCGTGGCGAAGCGGTCGTAGCGACCGGTGACGAGCTTGTGCGGGTAGATCTGGTGGCCCGTGTCCCAGATCAGCCGGTCGCGGGAGAAGTCGAACACCCGGTGCAGCGCCAGGCAGAGCTCGACCACGCCGAGGTTCGACGCGAAGTGCGCGGTCCGGGTGCCCGCCACGCCCGTGAGCGCCCGCCGCATCTCGGCGGCCAGCGCCTCGAGCTGTTCGGGAGACAGGCCGCGGAGGTCGCGCGGCGACTTGATCGTGGGAAGGATCTGCGTCATGCGGGGTCCTGCCTCCGGCCGCGGCGGGCCGTCCCGCCCCGCCGCAACTATCGTAGTGTCAATGGGATCGGCCGACGATCCAGGCCGCCAGCCGGCCGAGATCGCCCGCCGATTCGCCGAGTTCGGCCGCGGCGGCCACGGCCGCGGCGGCCAGCCCGGCGGCCCGGGAGCGCGCCGCCGCCGCGCCCTCGACGGTGGGAAACGTGAGCTTGCCGCGGCCCGCGTCCTTGCCCACCCGCTTGCCCACGGCGGCCTCGCTGCCCTCGGCGTCGAGGAGATCGTCGGCGATCTGGAAGGCCTGGCCGAACGCGCGGCCGAACCGGGCCACGAGCTCGAGCCGCGCCGCGTCGGCGCCCGCGGCGAGTCCGCCGAGCTCGAGGGCGGCCAGGAACAGCGCGGCCGTCTTGCGGCGATTGATGCGATCCATCCAGGCCACCTGGTCGGCGGCGGGCGCATCCGCGAGGCTCCCGATCCAGCCCCGCTCGGCGGCGAGGTCGTCGGCCTGGCCGCCGACGAGCGCCTCGGCGCCCGCGGCCCGGGCGAGCACGAGGCAGGCCCGGCCCGCCCGGTCCGGCGGCAGGTCGCGGGCGAGTGTCTCGAAGGCCAGGGCCTGCAGCGCGTCGCCGCAGAGGATCGCGGTGGCCTCGTCGAAGGCGCGATGGCACGTGGGCCGGCCGCGGCGCAGGTCGTCGTCGTCCATCGCGGGCAGGTCGTCGTGCACGAGCGAATAGGCGTGGATCAGCTCCACGGCCACGGCCGCCGGCGCGGCCGCCTCCCAGGAGCCGCCACACGCCTGGCAGGCCCACAGGGCCAGCGCCGGCCGCAGCCGCTTGCCGGGGGCGAGGACGGCGTAGCGCATCGCCTCGACGAGCCGCGGCGCCGCCTCCGGGGAGCCGGTCAGGGCCCGGTCGAGACGGGGCTCGATGAAGTCGCGGACGCGGCCGAGCGCCGCCTCCACGGAGTCGGCATCGGCGGTCGTCGATGCCGTGGCGGGCCTGCTGGGCACGTGGCAGCCTGCCATGCGAAGCCTTGCAGAGGAGTCCAAACCCGATGGAATGCCGCCTGGTTCCCCAGGCGAAGTGCCGCACGGCCGAAGTGTACCAAAGCCGCCGGCGTTTCCAGCCGCACGAGCACTCGGTCCGGGCTTGCGGAGGCGGTCGCATGCAAGCCCCCGGCGGAAGCCGGGGGACTCCGGGCAGGCAGGCCACCCACGTGCTCCGCATGCTCCGTTCGCCACCCCGCGCTGCGGCCAGCTACGCCGGCTCGGCGTCGTCCATGCCGGGGAGGCTCCGGCCGCGCGCCGCCTTCGCGCGGGTCGCGCGGCCGGCGGGCCGCGCGGCGGCAGGCTGCGTCGACTCTGCGGCCGCGCCGGACTCGCCGCCGCCGTCGGGCGGCGTCGCGTCCTCGAGCACCGGCCGCCCCTCCTCATCGATGCGCACGAGCACCTTCACCCGCTCCTCGGCCACCGCGAGTTCCTCGTGGAGCCGTTTGAGGATCCCCACGCCGCGCTCGTAGGCGGCGATCGACTCGGTGAGTCCGAGGCTGCCCGACTCCAGCGCCGCCACCCGGGGGGCGAGCCGCTCGAGCGCGGCCTCGAACGACTCCGGCCGGCCGTCACCCGTCGATTCCACCATGATCGATCCTTTCCACGCGGCTGCTGATCCTGCCGTCCGCGAGCAGCGTCTCGAGCGGGTCGCCGGCGGCCAGGCCGGCAACCGACCGCAGGGCCTCGGCCGCGCCGGCGCGGCGGGTGACCGACCAGCCCCGCGCCAGGAGGTGCAGCGGGCTGCCCGCCTCGAGGCGGGCGGCCGCGGCGCCGAGCCGTTCCCGCGCACGGCCGCAGGCCGTCGTCGCCAGCCGCTTCAGCCGCAGCGCCTGCTGGTCGAACTGCGCCCGGCGGCTGGTGGGTGACCGCCGGGGGTCGAGGAAGATCCGCGACCGCGCCAGCCGGGTGAGCCGCTCGCGGGCCAGCGCCACGCGGCGGCCCAGCCCCGACTCCAGCCTCACGCCCAGCGCCGCCACGGCGGCGGCCAGCTGCCGACCGTCGGGCGAGACCTTCACCGCCGCGTCGGTCGGCGTGAGCGCGCGGAGATCGGCGGCCAGGTCGGCCAGCGACACGTCGATCACGTGTCCCCCCCCGGCGACGACCGGGAGCGGCGCGGCCGCGACGGCGCGCACGAGCCCCTCCGCGGTGAAGCTCCACAGGTCCTCGAGGCTGCCGCCGCCGCGCACCAGCGCGATCACGTCGGGGGCCGGCACCAGCCGCGCCGCGGCGGCCAGCCCGTCGGCGAGCTCCTCGGCGGCGCCGGCGCCCTGCACGCGCCGGGGCACGACCACCACCTCGCTGCCGCGCCACCGCGCGAAGAGCGTCCGCAGGAAGTCGGCGATGGCGGCGCCCGTGGGGCTCGTGACCAGGGCGATGCGCCGCGGAAAGGCTGGGATCGGCCGCTTCCGCTCGGGCGCGAACAGCCCCTCGGCCTCGAGCCGCGCGTGGAGCCGGCGGAGCTGCGCCTCGAGCGCCCCGGTGCCCACGGCGTGGAGCCGGTCGATCGTGAGCTGGTAGGTGCCACGCGGGGCGTAGACCTCGATGCGGCCGTGGCACACCACTTCGAGGCCGTCGGCCGGCTCGATCGCCAGCAGCGGCAGGGTGCCGCGCCACACCACCGCCCGCAGCAGCGCCGACTCGTCCTTGAGCGACAGGTAGACGTGGCCCGAGGCGGCCCGCGAGAGGTTCGAGATCTCGCCGCACACCCACACGTCGGCGAACCGCGACTCGATCTGCTCCTTGACGCGCGAGGTCACCTCCGACACGCTCAGGGCGTTTTCCGGCGGGCTGCGGCGGTCGGACGCGTCGCGCGGGCTCATCGGCGGCCAATGTAGCACGGCGGTTCCGCGGGCCCGCCGCCCGCTCCCGGCACCACGACCGAGTCCCCGATGTCGGCCAGCCCCGTTCCCGCCGCCGCCGCGCCGACCGCCTCCCGCGGCGCGCTCGTGGTCGTCTTCCTCACCGTGTTCATCGACCTGCTCGGCTTCGGCATCGTGCTGCCGGTGATGCCGCGGCAGGCGGAGCCCTACCTCGCGGCGCTGGGGTTCGGGCCGCCGCTGGACGGGCTCGTGATCGGGCTCTTGTTCTCGTCGTTCTCGCTCATGCAGTTCCTCGTCAGCCCCCTGTGGGGCCGGCTCTCGGACCGCCATGGCCGGCGGCCGATGCTGCTCATCAGCCTGGCGGGCTCCGTGGTCTTCTACGCGCTCTACGGCTGGGCGGTGACGATGCCGGCCGACCGGGCCGTCTGGGCCCTCGGCCTGATGTTCGCCGCGCGGATCGGCGCCGGCATCGCCGGGGCGAGCGTGGGCACGGCGGCCGCCGTGATCGCCGACTGCACCACGCCGGAGAACCGGGCCCGCGGCATGGCGCTGATCGGGATCGCCTTCGGCGGCGGCTTCACGCTCGGGCCGCTGATCGCCTACTTCGGCCTGGCGCTGTTCGACGAGGAGCCGTGGGGCGTGGGGGCGATCGCCTCGCTGCTCTCGCTCGTGGCCTTCCTGATCGCCTTCGTGGTGTTTCGCGAGACGCGGAAGCCGGGCGCCGGGGCCGCGAAGGAGCGGCCGGGCTTCGCCCGCACCGCCACCGTGCTCGCCATGCCCACGGTGGGGGTGCTGGTGCTCGTCTACTTCCTGTGCCTCGTGGCCTTCGCCAATTTCGAGGCCACGCTCGCGCGGCTCACCGAGTCGGCCTTCGGCATGAACGACCGGCAGAACTTCCTCGTCTTCGCGTTCATCGGCTTCATGCTCCTGCTCGCCGGGGGCGGCTACCGGCCGCTGGCGAAGCGGCTGTCGGAGGAGCGGCTGCTCGGCGGCGGGGTCGCGCTCATGATCCTCGGCCTGGCGGCGATCGGCGGCGTGGCCTGGGCGCTCCGCGGCGGCCCCGCGGCCGACGGTCCGGCGCTGCGGGCGGCCTTCTATGCGGCCGCGGCGGTGGCGGTGGCCGGGTTCGCCTGCGTGAACCCGTCGGTGTCGGCGCTGATCTCGAAGCGGGCCGACGCCGAGCGGCAGGGGGAGGTGCTCGGCGTGAACCAGGCGTTCGCGTCGCTGGGGCGGATCGTGGGCCCGTTCCTGGGCTCGGTGCTGTTCGCGGTGCACCCGTCGCATACGCTTCCCTTCGTGGCGGCCGTGCTCATCCTCGGAGGCGTGGCCGCGCTCCTGCCGCGGCTCTCGGTGGCGCGTGCCTGACGGGCGGCGCGGCGACGGCGACTTCCGCATGGCATCCATCGCGTCGACGTCCGCCGAGCCGGTCACGGCCCTGCCCCCGCTCGCGCCGGGCTGCGGCGTGGTGGTCGTGGGCCACGGCACGGCCAGCACGGCGGGCGCGGCGGAGACTGCGGACGTCGCCGCGCGGGTGGCGGCCCTGCTGCCGGGCGTGCCGGTGGAACTGGGCTTTCTCGAGGTGATCGAGCCCTCGATCGCGGCCGCGGTGGAGCGGCTTGCCGCGCGGGGCTGCCGCGAGTTGGTGGCGGCGCCGCTCCTGCTCTTCGCGGCTGGCCCCGCGCGACGCGACGTGCCCGAGGCGCTCGCCGCGGCGGCCACCGCCGCCGGGGTGGCCGCGCGGCAGGCGGAGCCGCTGGGACTGCACGCGGCACTCGTGGAACTGGCGCAGCGCCGCCGCCGCGCGGCGGTCGAGGCCCGCGCCGCGGTGGCGGCGGACGACACGGTGCTCGCCGTGCTGGGCCGCGGCGCGAGCGATCCGGGCGCTCTGGGCAGGCTGCAGGAGTTCGCCGCGGCCACCCTCGCCGCCGACGCCGGGTGGCGGCCGGGCCGGATCGTCTACGGCTTCGCGGCGGCGGCGCGGCCGACGCTCGACGAGGCGCTGGCCGCCGCCGCGGCGGCCGGGCCGCGGCGGGTCGTGGTGCACCCGCACCTTCTCTTCCACGGCCACGTTGAAGAGCAGGTGTCCCCGGCCGTGGCCCGCGCCCGGGAGACGTGGCCGTCGATCGACTGGGTGCAGGTGGGCCGCCTGGGGGCCGACCCGCTGGTGGCCCGGGCGGTCGTGGACAGGGTCCGTGCGGCGGCGGCGACCGGCGGCGGACCCGTGGATTGAGCCGGTGGCGGCCTGGCTCGCCAAGGCCGCCGGCAGTCGCCACAATGGGACCGTCACGTTCGTCCAGAGGGAGCGTCACGTCGTGTAGCAACGCACTCGTGCGGCGGTGGGTGGTCGGGGGCCGTGGTCGGCCTTGCGGGGAGCCGGTCTCGGGTCGCTGGCGATCGCGGCCGTCCTCGCGGTCGTCGCGGCCGCCCGTGCCAACCAGCCCCCGGCGCCGCCCCCGCCACCCGTGCCGGCGGTGATCGAGGCGGCGCCCGCGCCGGCCGCGGCGACCCCCGGCGTGATCCAGGCGGGGCCGGGTCCGCTGGCGCCCCCGCCCGCCGCCGTGCCG
>JBJTIV010000330.1:0-2696 GCA_046095145.1 Planctomycetaceae bacterium | reverse complement strand
GACCAGGCCGTCCGCAACATCATCACGCTCATCCTCGGCTTCGCGGGCCTGGTGTCGCTGCTGGTCTGGTTCGTGTGGCAGAGCGGCCACTCGCGGAGCGCCAAGCGGGCGGTCGTGTGGGGCGCGGCGGCGGCGGTGGCGCTGGTGTGCGGTCTGTTGCGCATCGAGCGGGTGTCGGGTGACCTCGTGCCCGACGTGGTGTGGCGCTGGCGGCCGGCCCGCGACCGGCTCCTGCCGCGGGCGGCGTCCGGCCGCGAGGCGGCGGCCGCCGCACCGTGGGCCGCCACGCCCGAGGACTTTCCCCGGTTTCTCGGGCCCGGGGGGGCGTGCGGGATCGACACCGTGACGCTCGATCCCGACTGGGCCGCGCGGCCGCCGCGGCTCCTCTGGCGGCGGCCGATCGGGGCGGGCTGGAGCGGGTTCGCGGCGTGCGGCGACCACGCCGTGACGCTCGAACAGCGGGGCGACGAGGAGCTCGTGACCTGCGTGTCGGTGGCCAGCGGCGAGCCCGAGTGGAGCGTGGCGGTCGCCGCCCGCCACGAGACGGTGCTCGGCGGCGCCGGTCCCCGCTCCACGCCCACCATCCGCGACGGCGTCGTCTACACGACCGGCGCCACCGGCTGGCTCCACGCCATCGACGGCGCGTCCGGCCGGGTGCTGTGGCGGAAGAACGTGGTCGACGACCTCGGCATCGACGCGGCGGCCCACGCGGCCGCCGTGGCCTGGGGACGCGCCGGCTCGCCGCTGGTCACCGACGAGCTCGTGATCGTGCCGGGGGGCGGGCCGCTCGAGCCACCGGCGGAGGCGGCGGCCGTGTCGCTCGTCGCCTATGACCGCGACACGGGCGACCGCCGCTGGACGGGCGGCACCGACCAGATCAGCTACGTCACGCCCGAGATCCGCACCGTGGCCGGCCGCGAGGTGGTGCTCACGGTGAACGAGTCGCGGGTCGCGGCCTACGATCCCGCCGACGGCCGGGAGCTGTGGGGCTGCGACTGGCCCGGCCATTCCAACTCGGACGCCACCTGCTCGCAGCCGTGCGTGCTCGACGGCGAGCGGATCTTCATCTCCAAGGGCTACGGCATCGGCGCCGCGGTGTTCGCCCGCGACACCGCCGCCGGGGACACGACCCCCTTCCGCCGCGCCTGGTCGCAGCCCGGCATGCTCAAGACGAAGTTCACCAACGTGGCCATCCACGACGGCCACGCCTACGGCCTCTCGGACGGCATCCTCGAGTGCGTGAGGCTGGCCGACGGCGTGCGGGCGTGGAAGGGGGGACGCTACGGGCAGGGGCAGGTGCTCCGCGTGGGCGGCCACCTCGTCGTGCAGGCCGAGTCGGGCGAGGTCGTGCTCGTGGACTGCGTGCCCGAGGCGCACCGCGTCCGCGGCCGGTTCGACGCGCTCTCCGGGCAGACGTGGAACAACCCCTGCCTGGCGGGCCGCCGCCTGCTCGTCCGCAACGCCGAGGAGTCCGCCGCCTGGCTACTGCCCTGACGGCGGCCGCGGGTCCTCCATGAACGCCTACGCCGATTTCGTCTGCGATCGTCGCGGCCTGCTCGCCCTGCTGGTCGCGGGCGTCACGGCGCTGGCCGTGGCGGGCCTCTTCCGCCTGCGGCTCGACGAGGACCCGCGGGCCCTGTTCCACCGTCCCGGGACGGCGTGGGACGGGCTCCAGCGGCTGTTCGCCGACTTCGGTCCGGACGACACCGACGTGATCGTGACGGTGCGGGCCGACGACCTGTTCTCGCCGCCGGCGATCGCGGCCTTGCGGAAGCTCGCGGCCCGGCTCGAGGCGCTGCCCGAGGTCGAGGCGGTCGACGGCATCCTCGACGCCCGCCGGCCCGACCGGCCGGCCCTGCCGCTGGCGCTGGCGCATCCCGCCGTGGCGGGCCAGATCCTCTCGGCCGACGGCAACACCACCTTCCTGCACGCGCGGCTCGTCGGCGGCGAGGTGGCGACGTCGAAGGTGGCGCCGCAGGTGGCCGCGATCGACGCCGCCGTCGCGGAGGCGACGCGGGGCACGCCGCTGGCGGCGGGCATCGCCGGCCTGCCGGTGGCCCGCGTGGAGATGCTCGTGCTCACGCAGCAGGCCGCCTTCCGCTCCTTCGGCTGGAGCGCGCTGATCACGGCCGTCGTGGGCGTGCTGGCGTTTCGCAACGTGTACGCGGTGCTCGCGGCCGTGGCCGGGCCCGCGATCGGCACCCTGTGGGCGATCGGGGCCCTCGGCTGGCTCGGCGGCAGCCTCAACGGCTTCAACATGGCGCTGCCGAGCCTCGTCTACGGCATCGCCTTCGCCGACTCCGTCCACATGATCGTGGACTTCACCGACGAGCGGCGGGCCGGGCTGGGCCGGATCGACGCCCTGCGGCGGATGATGCGGACGGTGGGCCGGGCCTGCGTGCTGATGGTGTTCACCACGGTGGTCGGCTTCGGGTCCCTGGCGGTGGCCGAGCTGGAGGCCATCCGGCGGTTCGGGATCACGTCGGCGCTGGGGACGACGCTCGGCTTCGCGGCGGTGCTCTCCGTGATGCCGTGGCTGCTCGGCGGCCCGCTGGGCGACCTCGTGCAGCCCCGCGGCGGCGCGCCGGCCGGGTCGGGCGGGGGGGGGCGGTGGGCGGGGGGGCGGGCGGGCCGGCCGCGCGCTGCCGCCGCCGCGGCGCGCGCCCGGCCGGGGGGCGGTGGCGGGGGGCCGGGCG
>JBJTIV010000329.1:0-9286 GCA_046095145.1 Planctomycetaceae bacterium | reverse complement strand
GCGCCTCGCGAAAATCGGGATACGTGCCTCGGCCGGCCTGCAGCTCGGCCAGCTTGCGGCGGGCCCAGGGCGAGGAGATGCACGGCCGCCACGACGCCGCCGTAACGGCGGTGCAGGAGGCGGCCGCAGCCGCGCCCGACGACATCGGCATCGCAACCGCGCGGGCGGAATTCCTGGTCCGCGTCGGCCGGACCGACGCCGCGATGGATTCGCTGCGCTCGCTCATCGACTCGAAGGCTGACGACTCGGCGGCGCGATCCATGAAGTCGTGGGCCCGCCGCAAGCTGGCCGAGCTGCAGGCCGGCCGAGGCACGTATCCCGATTTTCGCGAGGCGCTGGCCATGATCGATGCCAACGCCGGTGCGGACGGCCAACTCGACGCGGAGGATGCGGCCGTGAAGGTGGCGCTCCTGGCCAGCCGGCCCGAGCCGGTGAGTTGGCAGCAGGCGATCGAGGTGCTGGAGAAGCTCGGCGCGCGGCAGCCTCTGACCACCGCCCAGCGGCTCACGCTCGCCGGACTGCTGGACAAGGTCGGCCGCTGGGAAGAGTCCCGGCAGGAACTGATGGCGATCGTGGCCGCTCCCCAGACACCGCCGGCCTTCGTCGCGATGCTGGCCGACAAGCTGATCACGCACGGCGAGCTCGACAACGGCCGCGCCTGGGTCAAGCGGCTGCAGGAGACCGCACCCGACGCGCCCGTCACCGTAGCGCTCGAGGCGCGGCTGGCGATCGCGGAGAAGGATCGCGCCCGCGCCGCCGACCTCGCCCGACGACTCATGCCCGGCGGCGAGGTGCCGACCGACCAGGCGGGCCAGCTCGCGGCGCTGGCGAAGCTGCTCGAGGATCTCGGCTTCCCGAAGGCGGCCGACAAGGTGCTCGCCCAGTACGCCGAGCTGACGCCGGAAGGCGTGGTGGCCAGGGCCCAGTTCCTGGGCCGGCAGCGGCGCACGACCGAATGCCTCGACGTGCTCGAGAAGTCGTGGGACGCGCTGTCGCTCGAGCGGCTGCTCTCCGTCGCGATGGAGGCGCTGCAGTCCAACCCCAAGGCCGAGACGGAAGCGGCCCGGTATGAGCAGTGGATCAAGAAGGCCCGGCGGATCGACCCGGAGTCGATCGTCGTGTCGCTCGTGGAGGCGGAATGGCTGGGCCTGCGGGAGCGGGGTGACGAGGCCGAGGCCATCTACCGTGCGCTCTTGGATCGCAAGGACATCGAGCCGGTGCAGACCGCCATCATCGCCAACAATCTGGCATTCCATCTCGCCCAGCCCAAGACCGCCGCGGAGGCGAAGAAGTTCATCGACCAGGCGATCGGCACGCTCGGCCCGCACCCCGACCTGCTCGACACCCGCGGGCTCGTGCACCTGGCGCTGGGCGAGGATCGGGAGGCGGTCACCGACCTCAAGCAGGCCATCCTGCAGCCTTCGGACGTGAAGTACCTGCACCTCGCCTACGCCCAATTCCGCTCGGGCGACGAGTCGGCCGCCCGCTCGGCCCTCGAGTCGGGCCGCAAGCAGGGCCTGACGGTCGAGCGGCTCTCGGCGGCGGACAGGGCCCGCCTGCGCGAGATCGAATCGGCCCTCGGCATCGCGCCGGAGCAGGCCGGGCCGGACTCGTCCGACGCAGGCCGCGGCTGACGGCTCAGCGGCCGGCCGCGGATTGGATGAGGCGGGATCTGGCCAGGGCCTCCTCCGCCTCCGCGATCCGGCCGGCCCGCATGCAGGCCACGCTCAGCGCGGTGTAGCTGAACGCGTCGGCGGGCTCGAGTTCACACACCCGCCGCGCATGCCGTACCGCGTCGTCGTGGCGGTCGAGCCGCGTGCACCAGGCGGCGAGGGCCGAGTGGGCCAGGGCGAAGTCGGGATGGTCGGCCACGAGGCCCTCGAGGGCCGCCACCGCCGCGGCCACATCGCCCCCGTCCTTGAGCCGTTCGGCCGCGGCGTAGCGGTCGTCGCGCGAGTCCTGGTCCATCTCTTTCAATCGTCTCCGAGGTGCGGTCGATCGGCCGCCGCCGGGACACACTATAGCCGGGCGGAATCGACCGGCCGCCCACCGGCGTTGGCGGCGGACTCGCGGTCGCCGACGGGGCCCGCCGCGTGGCGGACTGGGCAGGCTCGGCAGAGATGGCCGACCGCCCCGAAATTGCCATTGAATCGTGCCTTGGGGAGGCCGATAACCCGATCGGTTCTCGTCTCGGCACGCACGCGAAAGGGGCCCCGTGAGCATCCATCCGCTGGCCGTCGTGAGTCCCGACGCCCGCCTCGGGGTCGGGGTGCGGATCGCGGCCTTTGCCACGATCGAGGCCGACGTCGATCTGGGAGACTACTGCACGGTCGCCTCCGGGGCGGTGATCAAGACGGGCGTGTCCGCCGGCTGCCACAACGAGTTCGCCGAGCACTCGGTGATCGGCGGCGCGCCGCAGCACGCCGCGCGGCCCGAGCACATCGGCCGCGTGGTCATCGGCGACCACAACGTGTTCCGGGAATACGTGACCGTCCATCGGGCCCTGAAGCCGGGCACGGCGACGGTCGTCGGCAGCCACAATTACGTGATGGCGGGGGTGCACTTCGGCCACGACGTGACCGTGGGCAGCAATTGCATCTGCGCCAACAACGCGCTGCTCGGCGGCCACGCCACCATCGAGGACCGGGCCTTCGTGTCGGGGGCCGTGGCCGTGCACCAGTTCTGTCGTATCGGCCGGCTCGCCATGGTCGGTGGCCACGCCCGCGTCGTGCAGGACGTTCCCCCGTACATGCTCATCGATGGACACAGCGGCTGCGTCTGCGGCCTCAACGTGGTGGGCCTGCGTCGGAGCGGTCATGGGGCCGGCGACATCGCGGAACTCAAGGAGGCCTACCGCGTGATCTACCGGCGTGGCCTGCCCTGGAAGCAGGTGCTCGAGACGCTGCAGGCGGAATTCGGCGACGGCCCCGTGGCCCATCTCCGCGACTTCCTCGGTGGCGGGACCAGGGGATTCGCCCAGGAGCGTCGGGCGCCGCCGCCGACCACGCTGCGGCTCCGGGTGCCCGACGAGGAGTCGGTCGCCGTCCGGGCCAAGGCGGGCTGACGCCCGGACGGCCTCACTCGCCGGCCGGATCCGCGTCGTCGAGGCCGTAGCGCTGCAGCTTGCGGCGCAGCACCGACCGGTCGATGCCCAGCATCTTCGCCGCGAGCGACTTGTTCTGCATGGTCGCCGCCAGCGTGCGCTCCAGGTGCACACGCTCCACGTCGGCAAGCGTCGGCCAGTTGTCCTCGCCGGAGGCGGCGGCCCCGCCCGGCCCCGTCGCGGCCGCCGGAGCGGGCGCGGATGCGGCGGTCGGGGACGCGGCCACCCGTGGCTCGACCCGGTAGACGCCCGGCAGGGACGTCGGAGAGACGATGCCGCGGCTGGCCGCGGACGCCATGCCGGCGAGGCTCGTCGCCGGGGGGACGGCCGCGGCCGAGGCATCGCCCGCGTCCACCGGGGTGGGGGCATCGATCCCCATCAGCCCGGTGAGAGCGTCGGGGTCGATCTCCTCGCCAGACGAGAACATGACCGCCCGCTCGAGCACGTTCTCGAGTTCGCGCACGTTGCCCGGCCACGCGTAACCCTGGAGCACCTCGATCGCCGCGGGCGACAGCGTGCACATCGGCATGCCGTGTCGGGCCGCCAGTTCGGCCAGGTAACGCTCCGCGAGGACCGGCACGTCCTCAGGCCGGTCCCGCAGCCCGATCGTCCGGATCGCCACCACGTTGAGCCGGTAGAAGAGATCCTCACGGAAGCGGCCCGCATCGACCTCGCGGGCCAGGTCACGATTGGTCGCCGCCAGCACCCGAACGTCGACGGGCAGTTCCTCGTGGCTGCCGACGGGCACCACCACGCGTTGCTGGAGCACGCGCAGGAGCTTCGCCTGGAGTTCCAGTTCCATCTCCCCGATCTCGTCGAGGAAGATGGTGCCGGAGTCGGCGGCCCGGAAGCAGCCCAGCGTAGCCGAGGTGGCGCCCGTGAACGAGCCCTTCACATGACCGAACATGTGGCTCGCGAACAGCGTGCCGGTGGTCACGGCGCAGTCGACGGGAATGAACGGCCGGGCGGACCGGCCGCTGCAGGCGTGGATGGCCCGGGCGATGAGTTCCTTGCCCGTGCCGCTGGGCCCCATGATCAGGACGCTCGACTGGTGCGCGCCGACCAGTTCGATCGACCGCCGCACCTGCTCCGTCCACGCCGACACACCGGCGATCCGCTGGAGCGCCGCCGTGGCCCGGGAGTTGTCCGTGGAGGGTGCCATCGTCAGTGCGTCACCGCCAGCGATTCCTTCGCGATTCAACTAGGATATACCGAAGCATCGGTGCATCCGCCAGCACCGGTCCGCAGCCTCGCAGGCGGCCGCAGCACGCATCATAACCCCCCTGTAGGGTGATTCGCGGCGGGCCGGTTCTGCCGGATGCCGGATGCGTGCCCCGGGATTCGCCGTCCAGACCGGCGCCCGGTCGGGAAAATTGGGCAAAGATTGAGGGGGCCCGGCCGGCACCCGGGCGGCCCAGGTCTCGATCGCATGCGCTCCCCTCCGCTCTCCGCACACACTCCGTCGACCACGCTGCAATCCGGCGCGGGTCGAGCCCTGCGCCGGGGCAGCCCCTGGCTCATCCTCGCCTCGCTCGCGCTGGCGGCGGCCGCCGGCTGGTGGCTGCTCGACCGGCTGCTCGTCGATCGCAGCCCGATCGTCGTGGGCATCCTCCACTCGCGCACCGGCCCGATGGCCGTCAGCGAGAACGCGATGATCGACGCGGAGGTGCTCGCGCTCGAGGAGATCAACCGTGCGGGTGGGCTGCTTGGGCGACCGGTCCGCTGGGTGGTCGCCGACGGGGCCAGCGACTGGCAGACCTTCGCGCGGCAGGCCGAGCGGCTCATCCGGGACGACAAGGTGAGCGTGATCTTCGGATGCTGGACGAGCGCCTGCCGCAAGGGCGTGCTGCCGGTCGTGGAGGCCGCCGACCATCTCCTCCTCTATCCGATGGCCTACGAGGGCATCGAACAGTCTCCCAACATCGTCTACACCGGGGCCGCGCCGAACCAGCAGATCACCCCCGCGGTGCAGTGGTGCCACGACGTCCTCGGCGCCCGGAAGTTCTTCCTCGTGGGCTCCGACTACATCTGGCCGCGGTGTGTCAACGCGATCATCACCGACCACCTGAAGGGCATCGGGGCCGAGGTCGTCGGCGAGGCCTACATCCCCTTCGGCAGCACCGCAGTCGAGCAGACCGTCGCCCGGATCGCCGCGGCGAAGCCCGACGTCATCCTCTCCTCGGTGGTCGGTGACTCGGCGCTGGCCTTCGCCCGCGGTCTGCGGGCCGCGGGCATCCGCCCCGAGACCACGCCGGTGGTCACCTTCGCGATCGGCGAGAACGAGCTGGCCGCCGCCGGCGGCGTCGACATGGTGGGCGACTACGCGGCCTGGAACTACTTCCAGAGCCTCGACCGGCCCGAGAACCTGGCCTTCGTCCGGGCCTTCAAGGCCGCCTACGGCGCCGACCGCACGACCTCCGACGTGATCGTCGCGGCATACAACAGCGTGCGGCTGTGGGCGCAGGCCGTGGGCGAGGCCGGCACGGTCGACGTGCGGCAGGTCCGCGGCCTGCTCCGCCACCAGAGCCTGGCGGCGCCGGAGGGCATCATCGCCGTCGATCCCGAGACGCAGCACACCTGGCGGCCCGTGTTCATCGGCCGCATCCGTCCCGACGGCCAGTTCGACGTGGTCTGGTCGAGCCGCGCCGCGGTGCGGCCGGTGCCCTTCCCCATCTCCCGCTCCCGCCTGGACTGGGAACGGTTCGTCAGCGGCCTCTACGAGTCGTGGGGTGGCCGCTGGGCGAATCCCGGCGCTGCGGCACCGGCGGGCGAAAGGAGCGGTGGATGAGCGACTCGAGCGACGGCCCCGCCATGCGCCGCAGCATCGCCGGCCGGCTCATCTTCTGGTTCCTCGTGATCGCGCTCATCCCGTGCGCGATCCTCACCGCCATCACGGCGCGGATCGCGTCGCGGGCGCTCGAGGACTCGGTGCGGACGAACCTCCAGCAGATCGCCGCCGCCAAGGCGGGCGAACTCGAGGCCTACGCCTCCGAACGGGTGCGCGACGGTGCCGTGTTCGCCCGCGGGCCGACGTTCGTCCGGGCCCTGCGGGAGCTTTCCACGACCGCCGTGGAGTCTCCGGCCGGAGGGGACGCGGAGCGGGCCCGCTTGGCGGGCAAGGCCGCCGAGTTCTCCGAATACTTCACCTACGTGGCCAAGTCGTTCGGCTACGTCCAGCTGCTGCTCATCGATGCCGCCGGGCGGGTCGTGTACTCGATGGACGACTCGATTCCCAGCGGCACATCGGTCGTGTCCGGCGGCCTGGCGTCGACCGAGCTGGCGGCCGGTTTCGACCGGGCGCGCACGCTCCTGCAGTCGGACATCTGCGGCTTCCAAACCTACGGCACGGCCGGTCAGCCCATCGCGTTCGTCACCTGCCCGGTCTTCGACGGGGGCAAGGTGATCGGCGCGCTGGCGCTCGGCCTGGGCACCCAGCGGATCTGGCAGGTGCTCTCCGACCTGTCCGGACTCGGCGACACCGGCGAGGTGGTCACCGGCCAGCTCGACGGCGGCACCGTGCTCGTCACCACCCCGCTGCGCCATGCACCCGACGCCGCCTTCCGCCTCCGCATCCCGCTCGAGGGCGCGGCCGGCCGCGGCATCCAACTGGCCGCCAACGGCGAGCGGGGCTACGGGCAGCTCCTCGACTATCGCGGCAAGGACATCGTGGCCGCCTGGTCGTATCTGCCGAGCTTCCGCTGGGGCATGAGCGTGAAGCAGGATGCCGACGAGGCCTTCGCGCTCGTCCGGTTCCAGCGGCTGGCGATCCTGGGCCTGTCGCTGGCCACCATCGTGGGCGTCACGCTTGCGGCGCTGCTCGTCGCCCGCACGATCTCCAACCCGATCCGCACGGCCGTGGCCGTGGCCAAGCAGGTGGCCGGCGGCGACCTGCGGGCTGAAGTGACCGCGTCGAGCGACGACGAGACCGGAGCGCTCCTCGGTGCGATCCAGACGATGACCGACGACCTGCGGGGGCTCATTGGCCGCATCCAGCGGTCGAGCGTGGCGCTCATCTCCACGGCCACCGCGATCCAGGCCACCTCCAGCGAGCAGCAGCAGGTGATCGCCGACTACGGGGCCTCCACGAGCCAGGCCGTGGCGGCCGTCAAGCAGATCTCGGTGACGAGCCAGGAGCTGCTGCGGACCATGACGGAGGTCAACGACATGGCCGGCCGCACCGGCGTCATGGCCACCGAGGGCCGTGGCAGCCTCGAGGGCATGGACGGCACCATGCGGCAACTCGCCGCCAGCACCTCGTCGTTCGGGGCCAAGCTCGCCGTGATCAGCGAGCGGGCGGCGAACATCAATCTGGCGGTGACCACCATCACGAAGGTCGCCGACCAGACCAACCTGCTTTCGATCAACGCCGCCATCGAGGCCGAGAAGGCGGGCGAGTACGGGCTCGGGTTCCTGGTGGTGGCCCGCGAGATCCGCCGGCTCGCCGACCAGACGGCCGTGGCCTCACTCGACATCGAGCGGATGGTGAAGGAGATGCAGAACAGCGTCTCCGCGGGCGTGATGGAGATGGACAAGTTCGCGGAGCAGGTCCGCGCCGGCGTGCACGAGATCGGCGAAGTGTCGACGAAGCTCGGCGACATCATCGGCGCCGTGCAGGGCATCTCCGGGCGCTTCGGCCAGGTCACGGAGGGCATGCGGGCCCAGTCGCAGGGGGCCGAGCAGATCCGCGAGGCCATGATCCGGCTCGCCGAGGGTGCCTCGCGCACGGCCTCGTCGCTCGACGACTTCAACAAGGCGACCGTCCACCTGCGCGAGGCCGTCGGCGACCTCAAGGAGGAAGTCTCGCGCTTCACCGTCTGCCCGGTCGCGTCCGCTGCCTGCCTCGTAGCAACTCACGCGAGGGGTTGCCCGTACCGTTGAGCCGGCCTTGGCGGCAAGCGGAGCCCTGGAGGGCGGAGCGCAGCCGGCTCGGAGTGAGCGGAGGCCTGGAGGGCCGGAGCGAACGTCCGGGCGAGACGGTACGGGCAACCCCGGAGCCACGGATGGACTCCAGGCCGTATTAGACTCCACCGTGCGACGAGAGCGGTCACCCCATTCCATGCAACTCCTCACCTTCACCGTCGCCGGACAGTCCTATGCGGTCGAGTCGCGAACCGTGGTGGAAGTGCTGCCGCTGGTGCCCGCCCGGCCGATCCCCGGCACGCCCGCCTACGTGCGGGGCATCTTCTCGTACCGCGGCGGGTTCGTGCCGCTCGTGGACCTCGGCGAGCGGCTCGTCGGCCGGCCGCCGCGGGAGCGGCTCAGCACGCGGGTGGTCGTCGTCGACGTCACCACGCCGGGCGGTGGCGCGGCGCGGCTGGGCCTCGTCGCGGAGAACGTGATCGCGATCCGTGCGGCAGAGGACGCGGAGGCCGAGCTGCCCGCCCTCGACCTGCCCGACGCGCCGTTCCTGGGCCGCATCTTCCGGCTGCCCGATGGCACGGTGCAGCTCATCGACCCGGCCCGCCTGCTGCCGCCCGACCTCGCGGCCGGCCTGTTTCCGCGCTGCCCGTCGGTGCCGCAGCCATGACTACCCCGACCTCCACCGCGCTCGACCGCTCCGTCGAGGACCTGCTCCGCCGCTGGCTCGGGCTCGACGTGACCACGCTGGGAACCGCGGCTCTGGCGCGGGCCGTCCGCGGCCGGATGAAGGCCATCGGCATCGCCGACCAGGCCGCCTACGCCGCCCGCATCCATGCCGACGAGCGGGAGCGCGACGCCCTCGTCGAGGACGTGGTCGTGGCCGAGAGCTGGTTCTTCCGCGACCCGCAGGTGTTCGACTTCGTGGCCCGCTTCGCGGTCACCCTGGCGAGTCTGCCGGGGCGGATGCCGGTGCGGATCCTCTCGGCGCCGTGCGCGGCCGGTGAGGAGCCCTACTCGATCGCGATGGCCCTGTTCGACGCCGGTCTCGAGCCCGGGCAGTTCACCATCGACGCGGTGGACGTGAGCCGCGTGGCACTCGAGAGGGCGGCCCGCGGCCGCTATTCGGTGAACGCCTTCCGCAACGCCGACCTGTCGTTCCGTGACCGCTGGTTTCACGCGGTCGACGGTGCGATGGCGATCGACGACCGGATCCGCGGGCTCGTGGCCTTCGCCTGGGCGAACGTCCTCGACGACGCCTTCCGCGCGGGCCGGGGCCCCTACGACGTGATCTTCTGCCGCAACCTGCTCATCTACCTCGACGCC
>JBJTIV010000328.1:0-5524 GCA_046095145.1 Planctomycetaceae bacterium | reverse complement strand
GCACCTTCCGCGCAACCGCCTGTACAGACGGAGCGGCAACCCGTGCGCCAAACCGCGGCCGCCCGCGGCCGCCTCCCGCCTGCGCCGCGGGGGCCCGCCCCCGCCGCGGCCGGACAACCGCGTCTCGGCCGCGGCGGGGGCGGGCACCGGCGGCTTAGGCGGGAGGCGGCCGCGGACTGCCTCGGTTTGGCGCACGGTTTGCAGATCCTTCTGAACAGGCGTTTGCGCGGAAGGTGCCTTCGGCACCTCGCGCCGACCCGCAATCCGAGTCGACCAGGGGGAGGAGATGCCCATCTCCAGCCTTGCGCGGGCGTGCTTCAGGCACGGTCCGGTCATCTTGCTCGCAGCGATTCTGGCCGCCTGTGCCGGCGGCCGGGCGGTCGCACAGACGACGGTCACGTACACGCAGCAAGTCGGGAATCTGGCGGCCACCTTCGGAGACGGCGGCGGGTCCTTCAACGATGGTGGCACGCGCTTTGGCATGTACGCGAACTTCAGCGCCAAGCAGGCGGCGGCATGGCGTGACTTGAAGACGGCCGGTGACAACACCGGTTCCGCCCGGTCGCTCCAGGTCGGGGATCGCTTCACGATCGGGCTGGACGCGACTTCGGCGTTCGGGCTGATCGGCTTCTCGCTGAACGACAACGGCACGCAGGGCGGTAGTTTTGCAAACCGCAACAGCGGCTCGCGGCTGTTCGTCCAAGCGGCTGGGACGGGGGGCGTCTGGGAGGTGAACAGCGCCAGCGGTGCCGGTGGCTACACCTCGCTCGGCTTCAACGCTTCGTCGATCCGGAGGACGTACACGTTCGAGGTGACGATGACCTCTGAATCGACGGCCAACGTGGCGATGATCGTGGATTCAGGGACGTATCGGGCCTTCAATCTCACCCTCAACGGATCAGCCGGTGCAAACATCGACGCCTTCTCCATGGCGCTCTCGGACGACTGGAACGGTTCGAGCAATCAAAACATTTATTGGCAGCAGGAGACCTCGGTGGAGAGCACCGGGGTGGTGGAGCTGGGCTATTTTCTGGCAAGCCCCTCTGCATTCACCCCCGGCCGGGTGACGGACGGCCTCGCGGCCAACAGCACGTCGACGACCCAGGCCAACGCCGTGTTCATCGGCGGCGACGCGGGATCACAGGTCAATCTGAATCAGAACAACACGTACACCGGCGCCACCACGATCAACGCCAACGCCACGGGCGAGGCGCAGCATGCCAATGCCCTCGGTTCGACGGCCGCCGGCACGACCGTTTCGAACAACGGCACGCTCAAGCTCTACAGTGCGACCGGCATCTCGTTCGCGGCCGAGGCCCTCACGCTCAACGGTCTCGGCGTGGGCGGTTCGAACGGCGCGCTTCGCCTCGTCGGCGGCACGAGCGCGTGGAACGGTGCGATCACGCTGGCTTCCAGCAGCCGGATCAACGCCGATGCGACCGGCGGTGCCGGCTCGCTCACGATCGCCGGCAACGTGTCGGGCGGGGCGAACGTGCTCTTCCTCGGCGCCAACGGCGCCCCGATCACGGTGAGCGGCACGATCAGCGGCGCCGGCGGCTCGCAGGACGGCACGACGACCTCGGTCTTCAAGGACGGGGCGAGCACGCTGACGTTCTCGGGCAGCAACACCTACACCGGCGACACGCGGATCACCTCGGGCACGCTCACGGTGGCCGCGGGGGGCAACCTCGGCAACGGCTCCGACGTCTTCGTGTCCTCCGGCGGCGTGCTCAACCTCGCCACGAGCGTCACCGTCGCCTCGCTGCGGGAGGCGGGCACCGGCAACGGCGGCACCGCCGTGATCGGCAGCGGCGCGGTGCTCACGATCGACGGCAATGGCTTCAACGTCTTCCAGAATTCGATCAGTGGTGCCGGCAGCCTGGCGATCGCCGGCAGCACCGGTACTACGAATCTGTACGGTACGCAGTCCTATGCCGGCACCACGAGCGTGTCGGCCGGCCGCCTGGCGACGAGCGGCAGCATGTCGACCTCGGCGATCGACGTCAGCGGAGGCTCCTTCGCGACGAATGTCGCCAACCTTCTTCCCGACGTCGTCCCCGTGCTCCTCTCCGGCGCCGGCGTGTTCGGCATCGGCGGCAACGAATCGATCGGGTCGCTCGCCGGCACGGGCGGACCGGCGGCCCTCGGGGCCAACACCCTCACTCTCGCCACCAACGACGCCAAGACCTACGCCGGGGCGCTCACGGGCAGTGGCACGCTCGCGAAGGGAGGCTCCGGGTTGCTGGAGCTCTCGGGCGCGTCCGGCGCGTTCACCGGCGTGATCGACGTGCTCGCCGGCAGCCTCGACGTCACCGGCTCCCACGCGTTGTCGAGGCTCAACGTCGCCGCCGGGGCCGAACTCGGCGGCTTCGGCTACGTGGGCGGCAATCTCTCCGGGTCGGGCCTGATCGCCCCCGGCACGAGCCCCGGCATCCTCACGATCGAGGGGGCCATGACGCCGTCGGCGTCGATGGCGTTCGCCTTCGAGTTCACGGGCACGGGCAGCCCGAACTGGGCCAGCGCGTCCTCGAGCGTCAACGACGTGCTGCGGCTCGAGGCCGCCGATCCGTTCACCGCCGCGCTCGTCACGACCAACACGGTGGGCGTGTATTTCGACGTGGGAACGCTGGCCTCGTGGCAGACCTTCGACGGCGGATTCTTCGTCGACGATCCGAGCCAGGTGGCCAACCTGCTCCAGCCGGAGGTGGCCAACGGCACGTTCAGGTTCTACGTGCGGGGAGACGGCGGCGGTGCGACCACCTACAACGGCGTGAGTTACTACACCATGGACCAGTTCATCGCGGCCAATCCCGGCCTCGGCATCACGGGCGTGTCGTGGTCCACGGTGAGCGTGGCGACGGCGAACTTCGCCGACGAGACCGTCACGGGGGGCGAAGTGACGCAGTTCACGATCGTGCCGGAGCCGAGTGCGCTGACGCTCCTGGGTTGTGGCCTCGGGGGTTTGGCGTTGCTGCGGCTACGGCGAAACCGCCCGCCGGGGGCCGGCCGAGGCCCGTCGAAACGGACCTTCCACGGATTCGGACATGTTTGGCATGCCGTTCGCACGTCAGGCTTCAGGAACCGTCGTGTCTGCGCGTCCACCGGATCGTCCGGGAGCGCGGGTCCGACGCCCGCACAGAGGCCGCCGGCCGACGAGAACACCGTAAAAGCACGAGCACAGAGCGTTTTCCGCGGCCCATACACCGCGCAGAACGACGCCCCGCGCAGACGAAGAAACCCCTCCAAGGGGTGATACGAATCGCTCCACCCAGGTGGAGCGATTCGCACCAGCGCGCCCGTCGGGGTGGAGCGAATCGCTCCACCCCCTGGAGCGATCCGCTCCAGGGTGACCGGCTCTGGACAGCAACTTCGGGTGGTCACCCCAGCCTGCGGGCGGCATCCGAAATCGTCCTTTAGCCGTGTTTTGCGCGGGTTCAGGCTGAAATCCGCGTTTCCGGCGATCCGCAGCCTGCCTGTTCAGTGCCATTTGGCACGCCCGTTGCATGTCGAACAAACGTCGTTGAGGCGGGGGCCGGGGTTTGGCACCAGCCAGCGGAAGACTTTGTTTTTGAGGGCGTGTAGGTCATGCGTCGAATTGAAGCATCCGGCGGTTCGACTCCGAGTCGGGTCTCGAAACTCGAGTCAAAAATCCCCAGTGGGAGCAATTCGAGGCGGAGGATCGGAGTGGTCTGCTCGGGGGGCCGCGGATGGCACTCGGCGGCGATGTTTGTCTCGACCGCCGTACTGATGCTTGCGCTGACTCCGATCTCGTTCGCCGGCACGGGTATCTTCGGCAGTTACCTTGAACTGAAAGTCAACACCGCATCCGAAGCCTGGTACGGTGCCCAGGAATGGGGCAACGACATCCAGAACTTCAACGGGGCGAGTCTCGGGACGGTCAATTGGGTCACCGGAACCCTCGGCATCACGGCGTGGCAGGTGCAGACGTTCAAGAACGGTGGCGGCGATGTCACCGGCGCGAACATGTATTACCGGGTCTACCAGCAGGGCTCGACGGCCCCGAGTTTCACGCAATCGACGGGCAACTTCATCGCGAACAGCCCGTTCACCGGCCCCCAGGGAAGTTCCGCGAGCGGAGGAGGTGATCAAAATTGGGGTCGCGATCCGATTGCGATCAACCTCCTTGCAGGAGTCACCGGAGATACGACAAGAACCTTCAATGTCGAGGTGTACTTCGAGGCAACGACGAACGAGGGAACCAGGTTTTCGAACAATGGTGGGAGCAACTACATAGCAAGCGTGACGGTCACGCCCGAGCCGGAGGCCTACGCCATCGCGGCGACCGGCATCCTCGGGCTCGCCGTCACCGCGTGTCGGAAGCGGAAGCGCGGCTGAAGCGTCCTTCGTTTCGCCACCCGCCGCCGGGGAGCGGCTACGCTACGGCTCCCGCCGCGCCGGTTCGGCGCTCGAGCGCGGGCCGGGCTCGAGCCCGGAGGCCCGAGCCCTGCTCGGCGCGCCGCCGCATGATGCCGTCCGCCCCGACCGCCCCGCGCCGGCCCGCCGCCGGGAGCCTTGTGTTCCTCGGCACGGGGACCAGCGTGGGCGTGCCGATGGTGGGCTGCGGCTGCCCGACCTGCACGAGCGCCGACCCGCGCGACCGGCGGACCCGCACGAGCGTGGCCCTCGGCCTGCCCGGCGGCACGCTGCTCGTCGACACCACGCCCGACCTCCGCTCCCAGCTCCTGCGGGAGGGGATCGGCTCGGTCGGCGCCGTGCTCTACACCCACGACCACGTCGACCACGTCTACGGCCTCGACGATCTGCGGCCGCTGTGCTTTCACGCCGGCCGGAAGCTGCCGCTCTACTGCGAGGAGCGGGTCGAGTGGCGGATCCGCCGGGCCTTCGACTACGCGTTCGAGGAGGCGCCGCCCGCTGGGGGGGGCGTGCCCGACGTGTTCTTCGAGCGGATCGGCGAGGAGCCCTTCGACCTGCTCGGCGCCCGCCTCGTGCCGCTGCGGCTGCGGCACGGACCGTGGACGGTGCTCGGCTTCCGCGTCGGCGACACGGCCTACTGCACCGACACCAACGGCATCCCGGAGGCGACGTGGCCGCTCCTCGAGGGCGTGGACACGCTCGTGCTCGACGCCCTGCGGCCGCGGAAGCATTCCACGCACTTCTCGATCGACGAGGCGGTGCAGGTGGCCCGGCGCGTGGGGGCCCGCCGCACGCTCTTCGTGCACATGTCGCACGACGTGCTCCACGCGGACGTGGCGGCCCGGCTGCCCGACGGCGTGGAGCTCGCCTACGACGGCCTCGAGGTGCCGCTGGCGTGACGGCGTGGGCCGCGACAGGCGTGCGGGAGTGGGGTGAGGTGGCGGCCGAGTGACGCCGTCGCCCCGGCAGGAAGCCCCGAGCGGGAGGTTTGATGGTGCGCGCCGTCAGTGTTCAAGCCCCCGGCGGCAGCTGGGGGACACCGGGAATGAACGCCGCCGAGCGTTCGATGCACGACGCGGTCTCGCCCAACGACCCGGAGTCCCGTCGAGGAGGAGGAAGAATCCGTGGC
>JBJTIV010000327.1:0-2602 GCA_046095145.1 Planctomycetaceae bacterium | reverse complement strand
AGTTGACACTTCGTGAGCGGCCTCATGTGCTCTTGCGCCTCTCCCTCTGGGAGCTGATCTTTACCCAAAAACTGGGCTGAACACCGAGGCCGAGTTCCGCTTACGCTGCCCCCCATGGTGACCATCGGCGGCAGACATTTCACGAGCGAAGTACTCGAACGGATCACGCAGACGTCGCGCGATCAGCCTGCGCTCTCGCGGCGTGGCTTGTCGCGGCAAGTCTGCGAGTGGCTTGGGTGGCGGAACGCGGCCGGGAAGCTGCAGGAGATGAGCTGTCGCAAGGCGATGCTGGAATTGGAACGCCGCGGCCTCGTGCAGTTGCCGGCGGTGACGCGGCAGTTCGCATTCCAGCGACCGCGAACGCCGCTCGCGCCGCCCCCGATCGGATCGTTCACCGGGGAACTTGCGGATCTCGGCGCGATCGAGATCGTGCCGGTTCGATCGCAGGCGCTGTCGGCATTGTGGCGGGGCATGATGGACGCGCACCACTACCTCGGCAGCGGGCCCTTGTGCGGAGCGCAGCTGCGGTATCTGGTGCGGAGTGAGCGGGCCGGCTGGATCGGCGGGGCAAGCTACAGTGCCAGTGCCCGGCGTGTGGCCTGCCGGGATGCGTGGATCGGCTGGTCGGAGGAGTCGCTTTCGGCCAACCGCAATCTCGTCGTGAACAACAGCCGGTTCTTGATCGCCCCCTCGGTGCGGGTGCCGAACCTCGCTTCACACGTGTTATCGCGACTGGAGAAGCAGTTGGCGGACGACTGGGATCGGGCCTATGCCTACCGCCCGGTGCTTCTGGAGACGTACGTGGAGCAGGAGCGATTCAGCGGGACTTGCTATCGGGCGGCTGGATGGAGTCTGCTGGGCACGACGTCGGCCCGGGGCCGACAGGGCACCGGGACGAGCGTCAAGCGGATGTTCGTGAAGCCGCTGGTCGATGACTGGCAGGCGACACTGTGCCGCACGGCTGCCGGCACGATCGTGATCCGCGACCGGCTTGACCGTCGCCCGCCCCGCAACTGGATCGAGGCTGAACTGGGAGGTGCCGAGTTGGGTGATGCACGACTGACGGCACGGCTCCTGGAGATGACCGGCCGGTTCTACGACAAGCCGACTGCCAACATCCCGCAGGCCTGTGGTTCGGCCGCCGAGGCCAAGGCTGCCTACCGGTTCCTCGACAACGAGGCGGTGCAGTGGGAGGCGATCCTGAAGCCGCACTTCCAGGCCACGGAGCAGCGTGTTGGCGAGGAACGGCTCGTGCTCGTGCCGCAGGACACGACCGCGCTCAACTACAGCACGCACACGGCCACGACCGGCCTGGGCAAGATCGGGCACTCGAGCGAATCGGTCGTCGGCCTCATGCTGCACGACACGATCGCACTCTCTGCCCAGGGCACGCCCTTGGGCCTGCTCGACGCACGGATCTGGGCCCGGCCGGAGAAGAGCACGCGGCACGAGCGGCACGAGCGTCCGATAGCCGAGAAGGAGAGCGACAAGTGGCTGCAAAGCTATCGGGCGGTCTCGGCGGTGCAGGATCGGTGCCGCAAGACGAGGCTGGTCGTGATGGCGGACCGGGAGAGCGACATTCACGACCTGTTCGTCGAGCGGGGCAGGCACAGTCATGCAGCCGATCTGCTTATCCGGGCCGATCGCGGCCGGAATCGGCGGGTGGCCGACGGAGACGAGCCCCACGAGTTGCTCTGGAGTTCGGTCGGGGCGGCGGCGGTGGTGGGAGTGCGTGAGCTGCTGGTGCCGCCCGGGGAGAACCGCGTCCCACGCCTCGCAATGCTGGAGGTGCGGTCGCGGGCGGTGACGCTCGTGCCACCGCAGCGCAAGCCGGATCTGCCGCCGGTCGAGGTTCACGCGGTGCTCGCCCGCGAAACCGCGCCGCCCGAAGGGGCCGAGCCGATCGAGTGGATGCTCCTGTCCACCGTGCCGGTGGACAGCAAGGCCGACGCATTCGAGCGGCTGGATTGGTATGCCAGACGCTGGGCGATCGAGGTCTACCATCGGATCCTCAAAAGCGGCTGCCGGGTGGAGCAGCGACAACTCGCCACGTCGGCGCGACTCTCCAACTGCCTGGCGATCGACATGGTGGTCGCATGGCGCATCCATCACCTGACGATGCTCGGTCAGGAAACTCCCGATGTCGCCTGCACCGTCTCCTTCACCGATTCCGAATGGAAGGCACTCACGACGTTCGTGAGCCGCAAAAAAGATCCGCCGCCGCAGCCGCCGAGCCTCACTGAGGCCGTCAGACTGCTCGGCAAGCTCGGCGGACATCTCGGCCGCAAGGGAGACGGAGAGCCCGGCAGCGAAGTGCTCTGGCGGGGAATGGCCCGCCTCACCGACATCGAGTACGCCTACTCGATCTACCACTGATCACACGTGAACACCGGTCGTCACACCCCCCTTGTGGAGACGCTGAATCCGACGGTGCAAAACGAGATGTGGGTAAAGATCAGCCTTCCGGGAGAGGGCCGGGGTGAGGGTGCTTCCGTCGCGTTATTGGAAGCACCCCTGTCAGATGAACACCTTTGCACGTCGGTCACACCGCCGCAGTTGCAGGTAAGCCGGAGCAGACGCTCTGTCGGCTGCGACGGCGCGA
>JBJTIV010000326.1:0-3390 GCA_046095145.1 Planctomycetaceae bacterium | reverse complement strand
GGGGTGTCGGTCGTAGAGTCCCTCGACGTCGGAGAGAAGCACGAGCAGGTCGGCGCCGAGGAGCGTCGCGACGAGCGCCGCGAGGCGGTCGTTGTCGCCGAACGACGTCCGCAGTTCCTCGACGCTCACGGTGTCGTTCTCGTTGATGACCGGAACGGCCCCGAAGTCGAGCAGGGACCGCAGCGTGTTGCGGATGTTGAGGTAGCGGGCGCGGTCCTGCAGGTCGTCGGCCACGAGCAGCACCTGCGCGGCGTGCCGGCCGTGCCCGCGGAAGGCCCGCTCGTAGGCTTCGACGAGGCAGCTCTGGCCGACGGCGGCCACGGCCTGGAGGGCGGCGAGTTCCTGCGGCCTCCGGTCGAGACCCAGGCGACCCATGCCCGCGCCGACCGCGCCCGAGCTGACGAGCGCCACCTGCCGGCCGCCGGCCAGGACGGCGTCGATCTGGCGGCCCAGCGCGGCGATGCGGTGATCGTCGAGCAGCCCGTCGGTCCCGGTGAGCACGCGGGTGCCGACCTTGACCACGACGAGGCGGGCGCGGGCGACGAGGCGGGCGCGGTCGGGATCGGTCATGGTGTCTGGCGGGCCTGCCTGGCACGGGGCGACGGCCAGCATCTTACCGTCGCGCTCGCGGCCCACCGGGAACCCGCCGCGGCACGACGGGCCGTGCCGGTTGAGGCCGCGCGGAAGCCGCCCGTATAGTGCCGTCGTGGGCGTCAACGCGGCGCCGGGGCCGTTCTGCCACGGGCGCTGTAGCGATGAGCGATCTCCACCACGAGTGCGGCCTCGCCGCGATCTACCACCTGCCCGTGCCGGCGGCGGCCGCCAGCCCGCTCTGCCCGCCGCAGGGACAGGAGGAGGTCTCGCGGCTCGTGCCCCGGATGCTGCTCGACGTGCAGAACCGCGGCCAGCTCTCCGCGGGGATCACCGCGTGGAATCCCGACCGCAGCCAGCTCCTCGCCACCTACAAGGACGTGGGCACGGTGAGCGAGGTGTTTCGGATGAGCCACCGGGGCAAGTACGAGAGCCTGATGGAGCAGCATTGCGGACGGGCCGCGATCGGCCACGTCCGCTACGCCACCTGCGGCGCGGAGGATCGGGCCTACGCCCAGCCGCTCGAGCGGTCCCACATCCAGCGCCGCAAGTGGTTCGCCTTCGGCTTCAACGGCCAGCTCGCGAACTACCCGGAACTGCGGGCGGAGATCCTGGCCTCGGCGGAGCACCACCTCGCGCGGGACAACGACACCGAAGTGATCATGCACGCCATCGGCCGCGAGCTCGCCGGCGATGCCGACCCCACGCCCGCGGAGCTGCTCGCCGCGCTGGCCCGGCGATTCGACGGCGCGTGGAACCTGGCGATCCTCGACGCCCGCGGCCGGCTCGTCGTGGCCCGCGACCCGCTCGGGATCCGGCCGCTGGAATTCGCCCGGCTCGGCCCGCTCGTCGCGGCGGCCAGCGAGAGCGTGGCACTCCTGAACCTCGGTTTTCCGGCCGAGTCGATCCGCTCGCTGGAGCCCGGCACGGCGCTCGTCGTGGACGGCGCGGACGTCAGGATCGACCGCTTCGCCGCCAGCCCGCGGCGGGCCCACTGCTTCTTCGAATGGGCCTACTTCGCGAACGTGGCGAGCACGATGGACGAGCGGAGCGTGTACCTCACGCGGAAGCGGCTCGGCGAGGAGCTCGCCGCCCTCGAGACCCTGCCGATCGACGCCGACACGGTCGTCGTGCCCGTGCCCGACACGAGCAAGGCGGCCGCCGACGCCCTGGCCTACCGGCTGCGGGTGCCCGTGGTCGAGGGGCTGATCCGCAACCGCTACACCGGCCGCACCTTCATCGACGGTGCCGCCAGCCGCCGGGCCAAGGCCGAGACGAAGTACACGCCGCTCCGCGAGGTGCTCGAGGGCAAGCGGGTGATTCTCGTCGAGGACTCGATCGTGCGGTCCACGACGATGAAGGTGCTCCTCGGGCGGATGCGGTCGCTGGGCGGCGCCCGCGAGATCCACGTGCGGGTCGCCTGCCCGCCGATCGTCGCGCCCTGCTTCTACGGCATCGACATGTCGACCATCGACGAGTTGTTCGCGCCGCAGTTCCTGGGCGGCGGCCCGGTGACCGAGGCGGCCCAGGCGGAGATGGCGCGGCGCCTGGGGGCCGACTCGCTCCGCTACCTGCCGCTCGATGCAGTGGCCCGTTCGATCGGGCTCGACGCCGCCGACCTCTGCCAGGCCTGCCTCACCGGCGACTATCCCACGGCCGCCGGCGAGCGGCTGTACGGGATCGCCCTCGGCCAGTCCGCCGCGGGCACGGCCGGGCGGACGTACGAAGCCGCGCGGTGAGCCGGGGCATGTCGAGTGTTTCCTGACGAGCGATGGAGTCCTGGCTCGGGGTCGCCCGTGCCATCTCGTCCGGACGTTCGCTGCGGGCATCCTGCCCTCCGCTCACTCCGTGCTGCCTGCGCTCCGCCGTCCCGGCTTCGCTGGCCAGCAAGGCCGGCTCGATGGCACGGGCGACCCCTCCGGTACTCATGGGAAGCAACTGGACGTCGTGTCACCCGTTCACGGTGAACCTGGCCCGCCAGACCGGGGCGCCGGCCAGCCGGGTGCGGCGCTCGAGGTGGGTGCGGTAGTCGAGGGCGTGCTCTGGATCCTTCGCGGACTCCTCCTCCGGCGCCGTGAACAGGCCCGTGGCGGCGGCGATGGCGAGCGTCTCGGTGAAATACTCCTCCACGTCGGTCCAGACGTGGAGCCGGCCGCCGGACTCGAGCACGCGGGCCACCTGCTGCAGGAACGGCTCCGAGAGCACGCGCCGCTTGCGGTGCCGCGCCTTCCACCAGGGATCGGGGAAGTAGACGTGCACCGCCGCGAGGCAGCCGTCGCGCAGCCGGTCGCGGACGAGCGGCAGCGCGTCGCCGTGCACGATCCGGGCGTTGGGAAGACCGGCGGCGGCCAGCTTGCAGGCGCAGAGCCGCGCGTAGCCGGCGGCGAGCTCCACGCCCAGGCAGGTCACGTCGGGCCGGGCCCCGGCCGCGGTCGCCAGGAACAGCCCCTTGCCGCTGCCCACCTCGAGTTCGACCGGGCCGGGCCGCGGAAAGACCGCCGTCGCGGTGCCGCCCTCGGGCAGGGCGTCGGGCGCGAGCAGATGCGTCGTCAGATCGAGCGCCGCGTCGGGCTTCTTCGGAGGGCGGCGGGGCATGGCCGGCCGTCAGCCCTCGGCGGGGCCGGCCATCCCGGCGAGCAGGTCGACTGGCAGCGGCACGCCCTTGATCGTGCCGTCGACGACGATGTTCTCCCGCACGATGCCCTGGAAGCGGCAGATGATCATCGCCTTGGGCCGCACGCGGATCCGCTCCACCGCGATCACGAGCCGGTCGCCGGGCACCACCGGCTCGCGGAAGCG
>JBJTIV010000325.1:0-7229 GCA_046095145.1 Planctomycetaceae bacterium | reverse complement strand
GAGGTGCCTGCGCTCCGCCCTCCGGGCTGCGCTGGCCACCTACGCCGGCTCGATGGTACGGGCATCCCCTCGCTGACGTCCAAGGCGGGGCAGCGTCCTGCCGAGTCCGGCCTTGATGTCACCGCGTCACGTCAGCCCGAGCGGGAAGGGGGAGAGGAGCTCCAGGCCCGTGGCGGTGACGAGGTAGTCGTTCTCGATCCGCAGGCCGCAGCCGAGTTCGGACGCGTAGAGCGCGGGCTCCACCGCGATCACGTCGCCCTCCTCCAGGACGTCGTCCCATTCCGGGTTGAGCCGCGGGGCCTCGTGCACGGAGAGGCCGATGCCGTGGCCCAGATGGCTCGACCACGACCCGACCGGCGCCCGCGACAACCAGGCGAACACCTCGTCGTAGAGGTCGCGGCAGCGGAGGCCGGGGCGGCCGAGCCGCTCCACGAGCGCGAGCGCCCCGCAGACATGCTCGCAGGCCGCGAGCTGGGCGTCGGTGGGCCGGCCGTCGACGGCGAGCGAGCGCGACGTGTCGGCGAAGTATCCGCGGTAGGCGGGGCCGAGATCGAGGATGTAGAGCTCGCCGGCCGCACAGGACCGTGCCCGCGGCGGCCCGCCCCGCGCGCCGCAGGCGGAGTCGGTGCCCGTGCCTGTGAGGGGCTCGCCGCACGACTCGACCGCCGCCGCCTGCAGGGCCGAGAACACCTCGAGCTCGCCGACGCCGGGCCGCACGATCTCGCGGGCCCGGGCGTGCATCGCCCCGGCCGCGGCGATCGCCCGCCGCAGCAGGGCCAGCTCGTCGGCATCCTTCCGCCGCCGCATGCCCAGGAGCGCGGGCTCGACGTCGACGAGCTCCGTGCCGCCGCAGGCCCGGACCACGTGGGGCGGGCACCGCGACCACTCCACCGCCGTCCGGCGCGGCGGTCCCTGCGCCGCCAGCCAGTCGGCGAGCACGGCGGCGGCCGCCGCGGACTGGTCGTCGCGGAGCGTCGACCGCCGCGTGGCGGAATACGTCCGCACCTCCGTGACCGCGGCCCGCTCGACCGGCTTGTCGGGACAGACGAGGAGCGCCGGGCCGGCCGCGCGGAAGGCGGCCAGCGGTGCGAAGCGATGGTCCCAGCGGTGGCCCGTGAGGTACCCGACGTGCTCCGGCGAGACGACGACCACCATGTCGACGCCACCCGGGGCCAGGCGGTCGAACAGCCTCCGCTGCCGCGCGCGACAGGCGTCGACGTCGAGCAGGGGAACGCCGCCGTTCATGCCGCGGACTCCGGGGTGGCGCTCATGTCAGCCGGCTGAGCAGCGCCGAATCGAAGGGCGGAAACCGTGGGTCGAGCCGCTCGAGTGTCGTGCGGACGAGTCGCGCCACGACGAGGTTGCGATACCACTTCCGGTCGGCCGGCACGACGTGCCACGGAGCGTGCTCCGTGTTGCACTTCGTCAGCGCGTCGTCATACGCCGCCTGGAAGTCGTCCCACCGCTCGCGGTCGGCCAGATCGTCCGGCCCGAGCTTCCACTGCTTCTTCGGGTCGCGGAGCCGGTCCTCGAGCCGCTCCCGCTGCTCCTTCCTGCCGATGTGGAGGAAGCACTTCACGAACGTCAGGCCGCCGTCGGTGAGCAGCTTCTCGAAGGCGTTGATCTGTTCGTAGCGGGCCTTCCACACGTGGTGTGGCACGAGTTTCCGCACGCGGACCACGATCACGTCCTCGTAGTGGGAGCGGTTGAAGACGCCGATCCTCCCGTGGGCCGGCACGGCGGCATGCACCCGCCAGAGGAAGTCGTGGGCGAGTTCGAGCGCGCTTGGCGCCTTGAAGCTCCGCACGTCGAGGCACTGCGGGCTGATGCCCGAGGCCAGCATGCGGATCGTGCCGTCCTTGCCGGAGGTGTCGATGCCCTGGAGCACCACCACGACGGCCCGCTTGGCCTCGGCGTAGAGCCGGTAGGCGAGCTCGTCGAGGGCGTCGCAGTGCCGACGCGTCTCCGCCTCGGCGGTCGCCCGGTCGAGCCCCTCGTGGAAGCCGGGGTCGAAGTCGGCCAGCCGGATGTCGCGGCCCGGCGGCAACTGGAGGGGTTGATGGGGCATCGGGGCACACTCGCGGCACGGGCCGGGAGTGTACCCGCGGCTCAGGACTCCGCCTGGTAGAAGACGGCCCGCGAGCTCACGGGACGCTCGCGCCGGCGGCGCGGCCGCGGCGGCGCGATCATGCCGGAATCGATCAGGTCGAGCACGAGCCGCTCGGCCGTCTCACCCGACGAATGCGGGCCGGCCGCGGTGCCGGCGAGCCGGACATCGGCTGCCAGCACGTCGGCGATGGGCCAGATGGTGGCCGCCCGGATCGGGCTCCAGTCGGCTCCCACGCGGACGGCGAACCGGGTGGCGGTGAAGCGTCGGGCACGGCGGGCGGCGGGCTGGTGCGTCGTCATGCGTGGACCCTCGCGGAAGGCGGATGGCATCCGAAATCCAATCCGGGAAAAGGCACTGCACGTCGCATGCCGAAACCGGAAAAGGCGCGCGGCGGCTGCGCGACCGGCGCGATCCTCCCACCTTCCGCCATTCCGTGCCCGCGAGGTCGCCGCCGGGTCCCTGAATTACCACAAGGGGAAGGCGACGTGTGAAAATTTTGCAGCGGTCCGCGTCAGCCGGGGGCGGCTTCGGCCCCACCCTCGGCGGCCACCGGGCCCGTCGCGCGGATGCGGTCGCGGATCCGGGCCGCCTGCTCGTAGTCCTCGGCCCGGATCGCCTCCGCCAGCTGTTCGTCGAGCGTCCGGCCCACCTCGTACCGGCGGCGGACGGCCTCGCGCATCTCCTCGAGCCGGCGGACGAGCGCATCCTCGCCGTACTGCTCCGCGGCGTCGTAGCGGGCGAACAGATCCCGGAACCGACCGAGTCCCGAGTTGAGCTCGCGGATCGCCCCCTCCGGCCCGGCGTCCTCGAGGGCCGCGAGGGCCGCCGCCTGCACGCGGTGGAACAGCACGAACGGACGGTACTGCTCGTGGGAGAGCGTCCACTCCTCGTCGGGCGAATGCTCGCGGACGAAATCCATGAACGCGAGGCTGTGGTCGGCGTCGCGGGCCGCCCGCCGGTACTCGCGGAGCGACAGCCAGCACAGCCTGCGCTGGTAGTACTGGACGAACTCCCGGTCCGCCTCGGCGCACTGCTCCTTCGTGAGCCGGAAGCCGTCGCCCTCGCGGACCACCTCCCCGACGAGGTAGTCGAAATAGGTCTCGGCCCCGTGGGGGCGGCAGCCGTCGGGCCGCAGGTCGGTCTCCATCTGCAGCACGCCCATGTCGACCCGCATCTGCAGCACCTGGCGGCCGTCCCGGGCCTTCACGAGGCGGGCGTTCACCTCGCCGGGCTGAAACCCCCAGTGTTTCAGCAGCGGATCGATGTCGCGAGGCGTCGCCATGTGCCGGTCCCTGTCGGCGGTGCTGTGTCGAGTCGGCGGTGCTACGTCGAGTCGGCCGTGATTCGACGAGTCGCTCGTGACTCGTACGGCGTCCTGTCCGCACGACCGAATTATACGCTGCGCGATCGGCGGCCGTCCGGAGTCAGTCGGTGGGCGGCCGACGCAGCCGCTTCGTGCTGCCCCGCAGCCGCTTGGCATCGAGCCGGCCGGCCACGGCCGACCGCGGCACCTTCGTCTTCCGACGCGGTGTCGGGGGCACGGCCGCGCGGGCCACGAGCCGGGCGAGTTTCGCCCGGCATTCGGCCACGTTGCGGCCCCGGTCCCGGTGCTCCTGGCAGGTGATCACGAGGGCGCCGTCCTTGGTCAGACGGGGGGCGACCGCGGCGATCAGCCGGCTGCGCACGTCGGCGGGCAGGTGCGGGCTCGCCCGCACCACGAACCGCAGCACGGCCTTGCTGCTCGTGCGGTTGACGTGCTGGCCGCCCGGCCCCTGGGAGCGGACGAACTGCCACCCGAGCGCCGCGGCGGGGATCACGATGCCGCTCGGGCCGGGAATCCGGATGTCTGCACCACCGGCCATGCAAGCGCCTCCGCGCGGCAGCGGACGCGCCGCGGGACAGTTTTGTCAAGGGGAATTTCGTCCACGACGGTTCCGGCGTCGGGCCGGGGGGAGCCTGCTGGATTGCCGCACTCCACGCGGCGCGCCCGTCGCGTCTGGACAGTCTGCGCGGAGCCGAACCATACTCGCGCCGACGATCTCGGAGCCCGTGTCAGCGACTCGACGCGGACCCCGGGTCCGCGGAGCAGGCCGACATGTTCGACGTCGCGATCAGCCAGGTGACGACCCTCCGCTGGGACCTCTCACGGGAGTTGGCTCGCCTCGTCGATCACGGCTTCGCGAGCCTCGCCCTGTGGCGGCCGAAGCTTCCCGACACCGGCGCGGTCGCGGCGGCCGAGGCGCTCGCCGCCCGGGGCCGGCGGGCGTCGAGCCTGCAGGGGGCGGGCGGCTACACGGGGGGTGCCGGCCGCACGTTCGCGGAGAGCGTCGCCGATGCCGTCGAGGCGATCGAGACCGCCGCGATCCTCGGTGGCGCGTCAGCGGCGACCCGGCCTCCCGTGCTCGTGCTGCACGCCGGCTGTCGCGGCGGCCACACCCGCACCCATGCCACGAGGCTGCTGCATGACGCCCTGGCCAGGCTCGTGCCAGTGGCCCGTCGGGAAGGGGTCGTGCTGGGGCTCGAACCGCTGCACGCGGCGGCGGAGCCCGGGTGCGACTTTATCGCCGGGCTCGACGAGGCGCTGGCGGTGGTGGCCGCCCACGACGCGGGCACCGTGGGGCTCGTGCTCGACCTGTGGCATTTTGGTGACGATCCCGCCCTGGTGGCGCGGCTGCCGCGGCTGGCTGCGGCGGCCGCGCTCGTGCAGGTCGCGGACCGTTGCGGGACGCCGGCACCGACCGGCGACCGGCTGCCGGCCGGCCACGGCACGCTGCCCCTCGAGCGGCTGGTCGCGGCCCTCGTGCAGCACGGGTATCGCGGTGACTTCGAGTTCGATCCCGTCGGCGAGGCGGTCGAGGTGCTGGGCTATGACGGCGTGCTACGCGACACCGCGCTGGTCGCCGACGCCTGGGCGGAGCGGCTCGCGACGCACGACGCCGTGCTGCGGGCCGACGCGGCCCACGACGGCGGGATGGTGCCGGCCGCGGACCGGCGCGATCAGTTCCGGCGGGCCGGTTCCGGCGCCGGATCCCGCAGATCCCAGGCCTCGAGCCAGGTCGTGTCGCGGGGCTGAAGGCCGAAGTCGTCCTGCAGGTGGGCGTCGAAGTCGTCCATGTGGGCCGCACCGTAGAAGATGGCGATCCGGCGGTCACCCGCGGCGATCCGATCGCGGAGCACCTCGAGCGCCGCGGCGTTTCGATCCGTGATCAGCGTCGACCCCTGCTCGCCGCCGAAGGCCGCCGTGAGCACGTCCATGTCGGAGAACTGCTCCGCCATGAGCCGCCGGAGCCGCAGCTGCCGATCCGCGTCGGTGCCGAACAGGAGCCCGAACAGGTCCCCGATCGTCATGTCGGGCCCCGCCGGGCCGTCGCCGCGTTCGGCCCGCGCCGAGGCCTCGGCCATCAGCCGCGCGAACACGGTCCACCACGACTCGCCGCGCTTCGCCATCGCCGCGGAGAATTCCTGGGGCGAAAGGTCGGCGTGGACGAAGTTGTCGGCCGCGTAGTCGACCCGGTCGAGCTGGAAGTCGAGGCCCAGGAGCCGCGTCATGCCCTGCTGGGCGGCGCCGATGGCCCCGGCCGGCTTGCGGCCGGGCTTGGGCAGGCGGGCGTTCGGCGGCGCCACGAGCTCGTAGAGCACCGCGTCGTATTCGGTGAACAGGCGGTTGAGCGCCTCGTAGTAGTCGCGGCCGCCGAGGTGCACGGCGGCCACGAGGTCGACCTCGAGGGGCACGCGGCGGCCGGCGCGCCGGGCGGCATCGGGCGTCTCGGCGTACGTCACGATCGCCGTGTCGAGGGATTGGGGGCCGTCGCCGTCGTCGCGGGAGAGCCGGAGGAACGCGGGCTCGGCGGCCGCCGCCCACCCGGCAAGGCAGGCAAGCAGGATGGCCGGGGCGGCCGCGGAAGACGTGGGACGGTGCGGCATGGCGAATGTTCCGGGTTCGACGGATCCGCGCAGGATACCCGAATTCCCGCTCCGGCCCCGGCCGCGGGTCGACCGCCCGCAAACCCCGCCGCGCCGGCAGGGTTTGCCAAGTTTCGTCAACCCGATCGTCCGGCACGACCGATACACCCGGAGGAATCCGCGGTGGCGGAACCCCCGAGCCTGCTCCACAGGACACTCCCGCGATGGCTACGACACAGGGTCAGAGGCGTCTTTCCGGATCGATGCTGGCGGCCATGGCCGCCGGGCTCGCGCTCGGACTCGCGTCCGCGTCCGCCCGCGCCGGCGACTGGATGCCGCTCCTGCCGGACCAGGACTTCTACGACTTCCAGCTGTTCGCCCCGCCGGACCTGCAGGAGTACGGCGTCTACACGGAGGCGCCCGAGGGGATCTTCTTCTCCTACGACCGCCTCTACTGGTCGATCACGCCGCCGAGCGTGACGAACGTCGGTGAGACCGAGGCGGGCGGCTACCTCATCCCCACGCAGCCCATCTCGCCGCAGGCGATCGTGCAAATCAACAACGCGAGCCTGCAGGCCTCCGCGCAGAATCCGCAGCTGCCCCCCAACGTCATCGGCGGCATCTACATCTTCGGGTCCGATCCGCTCCAGCTCGACCTCAACACGGGCTGGATGCGCACCGCGATGACCTGGGGCAACCGCTACGAGGGCGGCTGGATCTACGACGATCGTGGCATGGCCTTCGGATACTTCGACAGCGGGGAGCAGAACCAGTCCTTCACGACCAACAGCGAGTTCGCCGCGTCGTCTCCGACCCAGATCTTCACCCAGCAGACCGCCAGCGGTGGCGGTGGCGGGGTTGGCGCCGTCGTCAACCCGGTCGTGACGACGACGATCATTTCGAACAGCCCGCCTCCGGATCATCTCATTTCTCAAAAGTTCACCCAGGACAATTCGACGCGGATCCAGAGCGCCGCGGCGGCCTTCATCGTGCGCCGTGAACTGGGACGTCGCGGTAGCGGGAAGACCGCCCGCCTGTCGATCGGTCCGCGGTTCATCCAATTCGAGGATCGATATCACCTGGGCTACGAGAGCAACCAGTACGCGTTCAATCAGGGCGTCACCGGAGGCGCGCAGGGTCAGGGTATCGCCGTGAACAACGGCGGTGGTGGCGTGGGCGGTGGTGGCGTGGGCGGTGGAGGAACGGGCGGCCCGCC
>JBJTIV010000324.1:0-3003 GCA_046095145.1 Planctomycetaceae bacterium | reverse complement strand
TTCCTTCGGGAGACAACGCCGACTCACGGAAACGCGTTAGGCCCGGAGGGCCGGGTGGCTACCAGCCGGCGGAGGCCGGCGAAGGCAAACTCGGCACGACGCCGAGGTTTGCCGTGAAGCATCCCGCGGCAGGATGCCGAGCCCGGGCGTGAAGGTTCGGGCCGGGTTGTCACGGTCGGCGGCCTGGACCCGGGGCACCGGCGGACTCTCGATTTCACCCCGCGTTCGGGTACACTCTCCGCCGCGCTCGGGAGGCGCGACTCGTCCGGGGGCTGGTCGTCGCTCGTGTTCAGGAGGTGCGGCATGCGCACGATGTTCCATTCGCCATCGAGTCCCGCGGCCCGGTCCGGCCGTCGGGCGTGTTTCGCCCTGCTCGCGATCACGCTTGCCGCGGCGCTGCCCGCCGAAGCGCAGTACGCCTTCAGCCCGATCGCCACGACGGGACCACATCCGACCACGAACTGGCAAAACGGCTTCAACCTCGGCGTCGCCACCTCCGGCACCTACTCGTCGTACCTCATCGTCACGGATTGGTCGACTGCTGCCGGCGACCAGTGGAGCAGCGAGGCCCAGGCGGCCCTGCACACGGCGCCCCTGGCGGCCGCGCCGGGTGACTCGTACTCCGGGCCAGTCAATTCCGGCACGGTGACGATGGTCACGTTCGACTCTGCCAGTGGTTCCATAGGCGACACGGACCCGCGCACCAACATGTTCTGGACGGGTGCGCTCGACCAGCCGTTCGTCGCCAACGGCGTGGCGCCGCTTTATCTTTCCACCCGCCAGACCTACGCGGGGTCGACGACCGACAATGTCGCCACCTGGACCAACCTGCGCGTCGTGCTCGACCCCGTGGTCACGAACACCACGATCACGACCGGGGCCGCGCTGCCCACGGCGTGGACCGACCTCGGCACGCTGCCCGTCGGCGCCACAAGCCTGTCGCTCGCCGTGTCCAACACGGCCACCGGCGCTGCGGGCATCAGCTGGTATCGCTTCCGGGTCGATTCCGCCGTGGACTCGTCGAACGCCTTCGACTTCTACACGTCGCCGGGCCCGCAGGGATCTACGGACACCCGGCTGAGCCTGTTTCGCGACTCGCCCGCGGGCCTCCTCCCGGTGGCCTCGACCGACGACATCGACCAGCAGTTTCAGTCCGGACTGACCTTCGGATCCGCCGACGCCTCCCAGTTCCAACGGCCGGCCTACCCGGCGACTGAACTGGGGTGGTTCGACGGCAGGGGTGGCACCATGGAGCTCTTCGGCTACGGCGCCGCCGACGGTTACTACGCCGGGGTGCCGGGGCAGGCCGCGCTGTCGGCTGGAGACCTCTACTACCTCGCCGTGTCGGACTACACCGGCGCGAGGCCAAGCTACACGTCGGATCAATCGTTCGCGCTGACGTCCGCGACCAGCGCCACGATCACCACCGGCCGCGTCTTCGAATACAACCTGCCCGACTCGCCGCTGGACACCGGCAACGTGCTATTGTCGATCCGCTCGCAGCAGGCCACGCCCACGCTCCAGTGGTACGGCGACGGGGTCACCCCCGGCGGCAGCGGCACCTGGACGCTCACCGGCTCGAACTGGTGGAACGGCAGTTCGCTGCAGGCCTGGGACCCGTCGAAGCGGGCCGTCTTCAGCGGCTCGGCCGGGGTCGTCGAACTCGACCCCGGCATCGTGGCGTCGGCCGGAATCCAGTTCGGGCGGGACGAGCAGGCCGGCATCGTCGAACCCTTCGTGCTGACGGGGGCGGCGCTCACGCTCGGCGGCAGTGCGACCGCGGGCGTGGTGGCCGCCGACGTCGCGGCGCTCGGCATCTTCGACGTCCCGGTCGTGGCCGCCAACGGCTACGCCAAGTTCGGACCCGGCACGGTCGTGATGACCGGCTCCACCTTCGTGCCCGCCGCGGTGCGGGTGATCGGCGGCGAAATGACCCTGTCCGGCGGCGGCACGACCACGCCCATCGCGGGCTCGTTCGACGTCGCGCCGGGGGCGGACCTGGGCATCGACACCGAGGAACTCACGCTCGTGACGGGATCCATCGGTGGTTTCGGGCGATTCCTCCCCTCGGGCAGCGGCACCGTGGCCCTCGCCGGCGACGTGCAGAACGTGTACACGCAGTTGTTCTTCCAGCCCGGCGGCGTGCTCTCGGTGGGCATCGGGGGCACGACGGGCAGCATCGGGGGCACGGTTGTCGTCGGATCCAATTCGGTTCTCGCCTTCAACCGCAGCGACGCCTCCGTGTGCACCGCGGTTCTGCAGGGTGGCGGGGTGGTGGCTCAATTCGGCAGCGGCACGACGACGCTGGCGCCGGACTTCCCGTATCAGGATTTCACCGGGACCATTGCGGTGGTGAACGGCCAGTTGACGTTCGCGAATACGTTCAGGGCGCCATCCGCTCCGACCATCGACGTCGCCTCGGGTGCGGCGCTCGACGTGACGGCCCAGCCGGGCGGCTACGGGGTTGGGCCGTACCAGACGCTTTCGGGCGCCGGCACCGTGAAGGGTGCCGTCGTGGTCGCCAACGGCGCCACGCTCGCGCCCGGTGCGAGCCCCGGCACGCTCACGGTCACCGGCAACGCCACGTTCGGCACGGGCGGCAACTATGCCTGGCAGATCCACGACGCCGCCGGCACCGCCGGCAGCGGCACCGGGTGGGACCTGCTCTCCGTGGGCGGCACGCTCGCGATCGCGTCCACCAGCACCGACCGGTTCAACATCAACCTCTGGAGCCTGGCGGGGGTCGGGCCCGACGTGAGCGGCTCCGCGGTCAACTTCAACCCCGCGCAGAACTACTCCTGGAAGATCGCTTCGGCGGCCGGCGGCATCACCGGCTTCGCCGCCAACAAGTTTGCGATCAACGTCTCGGCCACCAACGGCGCGGACGGATTCGCGAATTCCCTCTCCGGCGGCACGTTCAGCGTGGCCCAGAGCGGCAACGACCTGAACATCGTGTTCACGTCGACCGCTGCACCGCCGGCGCCCACCACGCTCACCTGGTAT